>JAISCH010000156.1 GCA_031265725.1 Propionibacteriaceae bacterium | reverse complement strand
GGGGGCACCGGCAGCAGAGTGGGGCTGTCCATCCCGAAGCAGTTGATCAAAGTGGCCGGTCAGCCGGTCATGGAGCACACTATCGGGATTTTCGAGACTGCGGACTCGGTGGATGAGATTTATCTGCTGATGCATCCCGACCATTTGGAGGCTGCCAAGCAGATTGCGAAGCGGCACGCCAAGGTGACTAAAGTCTTGGCCGGTGGACGCACCCGCAGTGACTCCACGCAGGCGGCCCTGGACGCGCTTGCCGACTTGCCAGCGGATACCAAAGTGCTTTTCCATGACGCGGTGCGCCCGCTATTGGAGACCCGCATCATTGACGACTGCGTGTCGGCGTTGGACTCTTTCGATGCCGTCGATGTGGCGATCCCCTCGGCGGACACCATCATCGCGGTGGATCAGCAGAACCGGATCTCATCGATTCCAGAACGCTCGAAGCTGCGCCGTGGCCAGACGCCGCAGGCCTTCCGGCTGGGCACCATCATGGAGGCGTACCGGCTGGCCTGGGAAGATCCCAATTTCGTCGCCACCGATGACTGCGGAGTGGTGCATCGATACCTGCCGGATGTGCCGATAGTGGTGGTGGCCGGAGCCGATCAGAACATGAAGATCACCGAGCCGATTGATGTTTTCATCGCGGACAAACTCTTCCAGATCGGCTCGACACTGGCCTCGGCACAGGTCGATCCGAGCAGTTACGCCGAGCAGTTGGCTGGCAAGGTAGTGGTGATCTTGGGGGGCAGCTATGGCATCGGCCATGACATAGCCGATATGGCCAAAGGATTCGGGGCCAAGGTCTACACCTACTCCCGCACTCAGACCGGGACTCATGCCGAGAATCCGGAGGAAGTGGAAGCCGCGCTGGCTGACGCTAATGCGAAAGCGGGACGGATCGATTATCTGATCGTCACGGCTGGGATGCTGAATCGGGGCCGGTTGGATGAGGCGGCGATGGAAGAGATCACTGCTGGCATCCAGATAAACTACCTGTCCCCAGTGATCGCCGCCCGGGCCGGGCTCAAATATTTGCGCGAGTCCAAGGGCCAGCTCGTTTTCTTCACCTCCAGTTCCTACACCAGGGGCCGGGCCGACTACTCCATCTATTCCTCAGCGAAAGCCGCTGTGGTGAATCTGGCGCAGGCCCTGGCCGATGAATGGTCCGCCGACCAGGTGCGGGTAAACGTGATCAATCCGGAACGCACCGGCACGCCGATGCGGACGAAGGCTTTCGGGGCGGAACCGCCCGGCACGCTGCTCAGCTCCAAAGTGGTGGCGTTGACCACTATCGACGTGATGCTCTCCGAGTTGACTGGCCAAGTCATCGATGTGCGCCGCGTCGAGCCAGACCAGACCGGCTTGTCCCGCAACGAGAACGAGGTCTCCCGGATCGCCGCTTGGCTGTCCGATTCCGAATCGGAATGGGAACCGGGTAACTGAGCCGTTCGGCTCGTTGTTTGGTGGGGGTTATCGGTATTGGCTATTTCGTCGCGCTCGGCTGCGGGCAATGCTTTGAGGATGTCACAGCTTGCGGGGTTAGGATAGGAAACTGATCCAGAAAGGAAAGAATGGCTTCGTTGCTTAGCTCTAAACTCACCTTGCAGGCGGTGTTGGTGAAACTGCAATTGCCAAATGTCATTTTGGGCATGCTGGGATTCTTCGTTGCATTCCTCGCAGTTCTCACCGACTGGAAGGCACTCACCATCGCCTTGGCGCTGTTAGCTCTGGGCGGGGGTGTGGCGTTGGCTTTTCTGCCCGGTTCCAATGGTCCCCAAATGCTGCTGGGACAGTTCCCACTGAATCGTGCGCTGGTACTGGTCGCCGCTGTGGTGCTGGCTCCGGAGCATAACTGGTGGCTGAATTTGGGCTTCCTGGCGCTGGGGATTGTGGTGCTACTGGAGCCGCCGATCGCCCGAATGTTTCGCGTCCCGCCATTCGCCGCCAACTTGCCCGGCTGGGAATATTCCCGTCCTGCCGACAGCTTCTCGGTGGCGCTTTTCTGGATCGATGGGGCGTTGATCGCCCTTGCATTGTTGTTTGAGGCTTTCAATATCTCCTTGCTGACGGTGAGTGTCGCCGCCTTGGCCGACTTGGTTTTTGTCGGTTGGCTGATGCTCAGATTGGCCGGCTTTCAGAAACGGCGGTCCGCTTTCGACAAAGCGCTGCCAAAGATCATGAAGGAATTACAGCCAGCTTTCGCGTTGCACTGGCAAGCTCCGGCCGGGACCAGCTACCAGGCCAAGATGTGGCTGCCCTATCTAGAGCGGTTGAACAAGCCGTATTTCATCTTGGTCCGCACAGCGACGAATTTCGCTGACATCTGTAAAGAGACTGATGCCCCGGTGATCTTGCGCGGCGGAATGAGCGAGTTGGCTGACATCGTCTGTGACTCGCTGAAAGTGATGTTCTACGTAAATACCGCCACCCGTAACGATCATGTGCTGCGTTACAAGGAATTGACCCATGTGCAGTTGAATCACGGCGACTCTGACAAAGCGCCCAGCTACAATCCGATGTTCCGGGTCTACGATCGTAACTTTGTCGCCGGGCAGGCCGCCATCGATCGTTTCGCGGCCAATGGGGTATGGATGCCCAAAGAGATGTTCACCATCGTGGGGCGTCCGCAAGTGGCCGATGTGAAACAGGCGAGCGCTCCGATCGCTGAGCTAGCCGATCCGACGCTGCTTTATGCGC
>JAISCH010000118.1 GCA_031265725.1 Propionibacteriaceae bacterium | reverse complement strand
CTACTTATCCTCAGGCGGTGGAGATAGCCGACCGGTTGCTGGACGATTTCCTGCGTCCCACCGAGGAGGGCGGAGTTGACGAGATTTGGGCGGTCTACACCCGGATGGAGTCGATGCTCACCCAGACCCCACGGACGATCCGCATCTTGCCACTGGAAGTGGTCGAGGGCGTCCATGAGCCGGGAAAGGACGAGCTGACCCCGCTGTATGAATTCGAGCCGGACCCGGAGACGGTGTTGGACGCCTTGCTGCCGCTCTATGTGCGCAGCCGGATCTGGTTCTACCTGCTGCAGTCCGCAGCGTCCCAGCTCGCCTGCCAGCAGCGGGCGATGAAGTCGGCCACGGACAACGCCCAACAGTTAGTGGAACGGCTCACCCGCGAGGCCAACCAGGCCAGGCAGGCTGAGATCACTCAAGAAATAAGCGAAATCGTTGGCGGCGCGAGCGCGTTGGCCGAACAGAACTAGGCATGGAGTCAGTGGAAATGACAGCAACTCTCGAAGCAGCAGCCCCAGCGTTAGCATCAGGCCGGGTCGCCCGGGTCATCGGTCCGGTGGTGGACGTAGAGTTCCCCGCAGCCCAGATGCCTGACTTGGAGACCGCGCTATTGGTCGATATCGACACCGACGACGGTGTGCAGCGCACCATCACTCTTGAGGTCGCCCTGCACATCGGGGATAACACCGTGCGGGCGATCTCGCTGAAGCCCACCGACGGCCTGCGCCGGGGCACCAAGGTGCGCAACACCGGCGAGCCAATCTCGGTCCCGGTCGGTGACGTGACCAAGGGCCGGGTGTGGAACGTCACTGGCGAGTGCCTGAACGATGACATCTCCAAAATCCAGATCACCGAGCGTTGGCCGATCCACCGCTCAGCCCCAGCCTTTGACGAGTTGGAGCCGAAGACGCAGATGCTGGAGACCGGCATCAAGGTGCTCGACCTGCTCACTCCCTATGTGCAGGGCGGCAAGATCGGCCTGTTCGGCGGTGCCGGGGTCGGCAAGACGGTGCTCATCCAGGAGATGATCTACCGGATCGCCCACAACTTCGGCGGCACATCGGTGTTCGCCGGAGTGGGCGAGCGTACCCGCGAGGGCAACGACCTGATCCACGAGATGATCGAGGCCGGGGTGATGAAGGACACCGCGCTGGTCTTCGGGCAGATGGACGAGCCGCCCGGCACCAGGCTCCGGGTGGCACTGAGCGCGTTGACGATGGCCGAGTATTTCCGTGACGTGGAGAAGCAGGACGTGTTGCTGTTCATCGACAACATTTTCCGTTTCACCCAGGCCGGGTCCGAGGTCTCCACCCTGTTGGGCCGGATGCCCTCGGCGGTGGGCTACCAGCCCAACCTGGCCGACGAGATGGGGCAGTTGCAGGAACGGATCACCTCCACTCGGGGGCATTCGATCACTTCGATGCAGGCGATCTACGTGCCAGCCGACGACTACACCGACCCGGCCCCGGCGACCACCTTCGCCCACTTGGACGCCACCACCGAGTTGAGCCGCGATATCGCGTCGCGCGGCCTGTATCCCGCAGTGGACCCGCTGGCCTCCACCTCGCGTATCCTCGACCCGCAGTTCATCGGGCAGGATCACTACGACACCGCTATCCGGGTCAAGCAAATCTTGCAGCGCAATAAGGAATTGCAGGACATCATCGCCATCCTCGGTGTGGACGAGCTATCCGAAGAGGACAAGATCATCGTCGCCAGGGCCAGGCGCATCCAACAATTCCTGTCCCAGAACACCTATATGGCGGAGAAATTCACCAATGTGTCCGGATCGACGGTGCCGCTGAAGACCACCATCGAGAGTTTCCGGATGATCTGTGACGGCGAGGTGGACCATATCGCCGAACAGGCGTTCTTCAACGTCGGAGACCTGGACATGGTGATGGAGAACTGGGCCAGAATCCAGAAAGAGGGCTGAGATGGCCGAGACCGTCCGCATCGAGGTAGTGGCCGCCGAGGGCATCGCCTGGGAGGGTGACGCGCTGTCGATCATCGCGCGTACCACCGAGGGGGATGTCGGCATCCTGCCGCACCACGAGCCTTTCCTGGCCGCACTCGTGCCCTGCGTGACGGAGATTTCCACTATTGATGGGAAGCGCGAGTTCGTCGCGGTGAACGAAGGTTTCATTTCTGTAGCGGATAACCGGGTTTCGCTCTTGGCCGGATATGCTCGTGCTGGAGGAGCGATTGACCTCCAAGCCGCTGAGCGGGAGCTGGCCGGATTGGAGCAGTCGGTCGATTCCGGGCAGGCAGACGACGACACTTTGGCAAAACTCAAGCTGGCGCAAGTCCAAGTGAGGGCTGCCCATCGGGCAGCGGAAGAACTTTGATAGGAGATTTCAAGCGATGGATTGGTTGCTTCCCCTGACCGAGATCATCGCTGTCACTATCGCGGTAATTGTGGCCGTCCCGATCCTGTGGCTGTTCGGCAGGCGGCGTTGGCTTGGGCATCGCGGCGGCCTGTTCGACTGTTGTCTACGTCTTTCCACTGCGACTCCGGGTACCGGCTGGGTGCTCGGAGTCGCGCGCTATAACGGGGAGCGGCTGGAGTGGTTCCGCACCTTCTCAGTGTCCATGCGGCCCCGGAAAGTCTTTGACCGTTCCACCGTCGAGGCTGGTCGGCGGCGCGAGCCTGACTCGCAGGAGGCCGCCCTGCTGATGCATGACCAGCGGATCATCGAACTGTGCCGCGTGGACGGCCGGGCCTGGGAATTGGCCATGTCCACCGACTCGATGACTGGTCTGCTCAGTTGGCTGGACGCCGCCCCGCCAGTGGAGGCACCTGGGTTGTGACCCAGACCCAGCGGTCGCGCCAAGAGTGCTGGTGAAGCGACTGCTCAGTTTCCGATCTCGCTCTGTTGCCGT
>JAISCH010000070.1 GCA_031265725.1 Propionibacteriaceae bacterium | reverse complement strand
AGTCACCGCGATCATCGGATCAGCCGGAATGCTGGCCGCCGTCCTCAGCTATCTGCTCCGCCCCCGACGCTAAGAGCTCGCGCAAGCTGTTTCAGGAGTCAGCGGTCGAGTTGGTATAGCTCGCTGAGGAAGGTTAGGACGGCTTGGGTGGCGGTGATTATGGTCTCGGCTTTGCGGAAACCGTGGCCTTCGCCTTCGAAGACGATCAGGGTGGCTTTTTGGCCGCTGGCTTCTAGGGCGGCGGCCATCGCGTAGGCCTGTTGGGGCGGGACTACCTGGTCGTCGCTGCCTTGCAGGATGAGCATCGGGCTGTGCAAGTTGTCCAGGTGGTTGATGGGTGAGCGGTCCAGCCAGACTTGGCGCTGTTCGGGGTAGGGGGCGATCAATCCGTCGAGATAGCGGCTCTCGAATTTGTGGGTGTCGGTCGCCAGCGCCTCCAGATCGCCGATCCCGTAGAACGAGATACCGGCGCTGAACACATCACTGGTGGTCAGCGCTCTAAGCGTGGTGTAGCCACCGGCGGAACCGCCCCGGATCGACAGCCGCTTCGGGTCGGCCAATCCGCGTTCGCTCAAAGTGCGCGCGGCGTCAACGCAGTCGCGGGCGTCAGCGATGCCCCATTGCCCTTTCAGGCGGTCTCGGTAGGCGCGTCCGTATCCGGTGGAGCCGGAGTAGTTGACATCGATGATGCCGAAGCCCCGGCTCGTCCAATACTGCACTGACAAGCGGTAATCGGAGCCGGAGCAGGCGGTCGGACCGCCGTGGCTCCATACCTGCACGGGTGGCAATTCGCCGGCCGGGGCTTGGAAGCCGGGGTTCCTCGGCGGGTAGTACCAGGCCTGGACCAGCCCGTCGGGGCTGTCCCAACTCATCGGCTCGGCGGTCGAGACCCAGCCGTCGCGCAGGTCGACGGTGCTCGCTCCGGTTTGGATTTCGGTGGTGCCATCGCTGGCCAGGACGCTGATCGGGGCTTCATGGCCGGGGGCGTCCGAAGTGGAAGGAGAATCGACTGCCAGCCAATCGACGGCTACCAATTCGAGCGGACGGTCGGCGTAGCCGAGCATGGCCGCTGCCTTTGGGCCATGCCCGCAGAGTTGGGCGGTCACCGCGTCGCAACTGAATTCGGCCAGTCGTCCGTCGCCGGGCGTGGCAGGGTTGAAATTGAGCACGCCGAGGCGGGCACGTCCATCGACGAGCCAGGAGCAGGCGATCCGCTGCTGGTCCACGATGCTGTACGGCACCGGGTCGAGGCTCCAGATCGGCCCGCAGAAGTCGAACGGATGGTCGTGCAGGACCGTCGATACGCCTGCCTCCCAGCGGTGGAAATTCCAGAACCCGGAGCGGTCGCTCAGGTAGATGAGCGCCCCGTCCGGTGCCCAGGCCGGATAGACGGCGGCCTCGCCCGGATTGGCGGCTACCGCAACCGGATGGGTCAAGTCGTCGAGGGAGGCGACCATGATCCGGGTGGAGTCCCAAGGCATATTCGGATGATCCCATTCCATCCAGGCCAGCAGCCCGTGGCGGCTCAGCGTCGGATAGGCATAGAAATCGGCTCCCTTGGCCAGGGTCGAGGCATGGTTGGAGTCCGCTCGGGCGGCGAAAATGCTATTGACCGGCTCTCCGGTTGGACGATGGTCCTCGCACACCCCGAGGACGATGTTCTGCTCCGGGCACCAGCTCAGACCGCCGTAACGCAGGGTGTTGCCCAGCCCTTGCAACAGGCGGTTGTCCTCGCCGTCACGGATGATGCGCAAGTCGCCACTGGGCCAGTCCGAGTAGACCAACACGTTCCCGGCTATATCCCAAGCGCCGCCGCCGTATTCGTTGACGCCGCTGCGCACGTAATGTCCCGAAGTCAACTCGGCAAGTGGCTGCCCATCCCGTTGTTGCCAGATCGTGACCCGTCCGCCGTCGTTGGGATCGGCCTGCGCCCAATAGGCGGCAGCATCGTTCCATTTTCCGTATTGGTAGCTCAATCCGCGCGAGGCGTCGATCAGATCGTTGGCGGCAATCGGTGAGGTCCAGGTTCCGTAGCGGGCAGTTTCCATAGCGACATTTTCGCATAGCGAGCGGCCCGACCAGTTCAGTCCAGGAAGGCGGTCAGCGCGTCGATCACGGCTCGTGGCTGGTCGGCGTGGACCCAATGGCCGGCAGCAGCGATTTCCAACTTCTTGGTGTTGGGGAACAGCCGGTACATTTCGGCGTCGTCCGCAGGCTTGACGTGGGCGGACTCGCTGCCGGTCAGCCATAGTACCGGGCCGAGGTAATTTGCCTCCCTGACTTTGGGCCAGGCGGCGATTCGCGGCAAGGAGGCGAGGAGCAATTCGATATTCGGCTGCCAATGCCAGTCGGGCACCGAACGCAGATTCTGCAAGACGAGGGCGCGCAGAGCGGGATCGGTGATGGACTGCTGGAGTTGTTCGTCAACGGCCTTGCGGGAGTCGATCTTGCTGAGATCGATGGCGGCCACCGCCTCCAGCGCCGGACGTAGCTTGGCCACCCCGGCGGATTGACTGGGGGCGATGTC
>JAISCH010000019.1 GCA_031265725.1 Propionibacteriaceae bacterium | reverse complement strand
ACCCAGGCCAGGGCCAAAGCCAGCGCTGCGGCGACGACCAGGAACACTCTTGCCGGTCTCATGGCGCCGTCCGCACACCTGTGGTGTCCACCGCGATGGTCGGGGACGGCGACAGCCCGCTGAGCGCGAATTCGGCGGCATACTCCGCTGACTCGACCCGGATCGAGACACCGCCCGCCAACCCCGACCGTTCGACCTCGAAAATCACATCACGGGTGGAACGAAAACCCGGAGTGGAACTCAAGTAGGTGTACCCGTCCCAAGGCTGGTAACTGGCGCCACCCGCCAGCAGACTCAACTCGACCGAACGGGCCGGGTACGCATTGAACACGCTCACTTTGACCACTACGAATGTCTGACTGGAACGCTCCACATTATTACCGGAGACGAACTCATCACCCACCCGGACCTCGCTGACCAAGACTTCGGAACGGCCCACCCGGACGGTAGTGCCCGCCGCCACCCGCTGAGCGCCGTCCAAGCCCACGGTGAGCGCCTGCACACAGGTGACAGCCGTCAGGACGGCGACCACCCAGAGCGCGCAGGACCAGTTCGGGACCGGACTCGGAGTGGGTTCGGAACGCAATTCCTCGACCCGTTGGAAAGCCGCAGCCAAGAGGACCAACTGCAACCCGGTGACCACGACCTGATCGACGAAATCACCGAAGGGGAACATCAACAGTTGGTTGGCCCCCGACCCCATTATCAGCGCCTCGATCCAGTTGTCGATGCTCCCACCGATCTGGTGCAGCGCGAAGAAGAGCAAGACGTAGCCGCCCAGCAGCGCCCAGCCCGCTTTGAGCACCCGGCGCAGCGAGTAGACGAAGGGGAGCACCTTGTCATCTATGTCGTTGTAAAAAGCGTCGACCACTGCCAACGACGCTTTGCGCAGCACCCCGGCCCGCGAACGTTCCGCACTCCACAACTCGGCCAAGTTCGGGGCTTTGACCCCGGCGACCACCCCAGCCAGGGCCAACCAGGCGATTGGCAGGAACACCATGTTGGCCAACGGCACGGCCACGACATCCCAAAAAGTAGTGAAAATCTCTGGCAAGTCGATATGGATGACGGCCTTGATTTGCTCCAGCGCGGCGTCCAGCCAACTCGCCAGATTGCGGTTGCCCAGCCAGAGCAGCACCCAGGTGATGATCCGGAAGCCGCTGACACCCAGCAGGAAGAGGAATACCGCCTCCACCAACGCCGAGGCGACGCCGATGACACTGCGCCCGGTCCGGTCGAAGAGCCATTCCAGCCAGCGCCGGAGCAGGAAGCTGCCGACCAGGGCCACCAGCACGAGGACCAGCACCAGCGGGGACGACAGCGGATTCATCGCACCAACTGCGTCGGCGAAGGAGAAGAAGCCCAACCGCGCACTGATCACGTCCATCACATCGTGGAGATTGCTGTCCACGAAGCCGAAAGCCCAATACATGCTCAGGAAGGCCAGCATCGTCTCGGCCAGCAAACGTCCGAATGCGGCCCGGCTGCCCAGCAGCACCCGCAGCGCGTAGACGACGGCGGAGAGCTGGGCGACCAGGCCGAGGGACAGGCAGCCGATCAGCAGCCACGGAGTCACTGAGACGACCTCGGTGGCGATCAAAATGGTGCCGAAATAGGCGACCCAGGAGGCCACCATCGCAATGGCGACGCTCCCCCACACCGAACGCGGGACTCGCCCGATGCGGGCCACCAGCAGCACAAGCTCATGGAGCAGTCGCATAAATGCGCTCATCGCACTCCTCCATAGCTCGAATCAGGGGCTTCGCTCTGGCACCAGAGCTAATTATGGCTGAATTCAAAGATCAGCGGCTATGGTGTGCGGGTGAGCGGAAGATACGCGCCGACCCCGACTGCTGGATTGCATCTGGGCAATCTGCGCACCGCCCTGGTCGCTTGGCTATTCGCCCGCAGCACCGGCAGGCAATTCAAACTCCGCATCGAAGACCTCGACCGCGACCGGATCCAGGCGGCGGGCGACATAGCCGCCGCGCAAATCGCTGAACTGGCCGCCCTCGGCATCGACTTCGACGGGGAAGCCGTCTGGCAATCCGCGCGTCTGGGGGTGTACCAGGCTGTTGCCGACTCACTGGCTGAGCGGAGTTACGAGTGCTACTGCACCCGGCGGGAGATCGCCGAGTCTGCGTCCGCGCCGCATTGGGACGGCTACCGCCGCTATCCGGGCACTTGCCGGGATTTGACCGCAGCCGAGCGGGCCGAACGACGCGCGGTCCGTCCTCCGGCGTTGCGGATCAGGGCGGACAACGCCCGCCAACTGGTGCATGACCACTGGGCCGGTGCAGTCGAGGCGGAGGTGGACGACTTCGTGATCCGCCGCAACGATGGCGTCTGGGCGTACAACTTCGCGGTAGTGGTCGATGACATCGCCCAAGGCGTTGACCAAGTGGTGCGCGGAGCCGACCTGCTCTCCTCCGCCCCCAGGCAGGCCTGGCTGACCTCGATCCTGGGCGGGAGTATCCCGGAATACGCCCACGTCCCACTCGTCATCGACCAACAGGGCAACCGGCTGGCAAAACGCGACCGCCCAATCACCCTGACCGAGCTGGCCGCCATCGGCGTCACTCCAGCCCAGGTGTTGACGATGCTCGGCAATTCACTGGCCCTCTGCGGACCCGCCGAGAGAGTAACCACGTCCACCCTCTTGCCCCGCTTCGACCCCGATTCAGTCCCCCGGGAGCCTTGGATCTACTGACCACTCTGGACGACAATTCCAGAACAACATGGACCTAAGCGGTCACGCCAATAGGTTGTTCAACCCGGTGAGTTCCTATCCCACCCGAAACCGGCGGGCGGTTGCCAGGGCTTACAGGGCCATCAACAGGTCTACCACGAAGACCATGGTGTCGCCTGGCTCGACGGGGGGATCGTTGCTGCCATCGGGGAAGGCTTGATCGGGGGGAATGATCAGCAATACCCGGGAACCGACCGTCTTGCCCTCAAGACCAGTGGCCAAACCTTGGATGGCAGTGTTCAACACTCCCATATCGACTTCCTCATAGACCCGCTTCAACTCACTCTTCGTATTCCACGAATAGAAGACGTAATGGGAGATGAGCACGCTTTCTGGGGTGAGCTTCGCGCCGGCACCCTCGATCAGCACTTGGGTGACCAATTCCTTGGGTGGCGCGGTGTCCGGGATGGTTATCGTGACCTTTCCGTCGGTTTCGGCGACCTTCGGCAAATCCGCTGGGGGTGTGATCGTCTTGCCCTCGGGGCCGAGCAGCGATCCATCGGTGATGTCCACCACGAACACCAAGGTGTCGCCCAGCGCGATGCCAGCGCTGGTATTGCCACCCATTTCGTCGTAGCCTTCCGATCCGGGCATGGCGATCAGCACCCGGGAGCCGATCTTTTGATCGCCCAAGCCAAGGCGGAATCCCGGCACAACCTGCTTCAACGGGAAAGGAGCCGGAGTCGGATCGACACCTTCGGTCTCAGAAGTGAAATTGTCATCGAAGCGTTCCCCGGTGCGTCCGTTGACCCCGTAGTAAAAAGCCACCGCTATGCCGTTGGGGTCGATCGCCTGGCCGTCGCCTTCCACCAGGACTTTAGTCATGGTCTTGTCCACCGCGAACGGGGCGGCAAACTCGACCGTTGGCGTCTTCAACCGCTCCCCGGTGACAGTGATCGCGTCCAGATTCGTCGAGATCGGCACGGTCGGCGTCGCTGAAGCTGACGGATCGATATCAGAGACGGGAGCGCAAGCGCTGAGAGCAGTCAGCGCGGCGACGGCGATTAATGCCGGAATCACACGAAGTCGAGTCACGGAAGGAAACTCTACCAGCCTCCGAGTTGCCCCAAGAAAAACAAAACTCGGAGCTGACGTCAAAGTGCCAACTGCCTAATGAGGCCAGCCCAGCCTTATCCGCGCGCATGCCTACCGTCCGCTCACATGCCCACCACATCAAACAGCTCCGCCAACTCGGAAGCGGTCAGTTCGCGGAGCTCGCCCGGCTTGAGGCCGCCCAGCCGCAGCGAGCCGAGCTTGATCCTAACGAGGCGGCGCACCGGATGCCCGACAGCTTCCAGCATCCGGCGCACGACCCGGTTCCGGCCCGAATGCAGCACCACTTCCAGCAGCGTCCTCCCCTTAGCCCGGCTGACGACCTTGGTCGAGTCGGCCTGGATCGGGCCGTCGTCCAGTTCCACGCCCCTGCGCAGCTTGGCGAGCGTGCCGGTATCCACGTTGCCCTGCACCTCAGCCAGGTAGGTCTTGGCCACCGCGTAGGACGGATGGGCTATCCGCTGGGCGAAGTCGCCATCATTGGTGAGCAGCAGCAGCCCCTGTGTCTCAGCGTCCAACCGGCCGACGTGGAACAGTCCCGCTTTCGTCCAGCGGCCCAGGTAGCCGTCGAGCGCTGGACGGCCATGTGGATCGTCCATGCTCGACAACACCCCGGCTGGTTTGTTCAGCATCAAGTAAAGCTGGTCACGGACTGGCGGGATGCGTCTGTCATCCACCCGGATGATGTCGATAGCGGGATCGACTCTGACCCCCTGCGTGTTGACGACCTCACCGTTGACTTGGACCCGGCCCTCGTCAATCAGGATCTCACTGGCCCGGCGCGAGGCTATCCCGGCCTGAGCCAATGCCTTCTGTAACCGGATGCCCTCAGTCATCAGCCCCGGTGGGCCATTCTTCGCTGATTGGCCCATCGCCGGGGTCCGGCTCGCTGGCAGTCTTCCCGGTGGCCGCCAACAACTCCTCCTCGGTCAGCGGCGCTGGCGGATTCAGCCCAATCGCCTCAGCCAGCTCGGTTTCCAAGGCGATGGCGTCCGGCAGATAGGGCGCTATCGGCGGCAATTCGTCCAAGCTGGTCAGCCCCATCTTCTCCAAGAAGGTCGATGTGGTCCCGAACTGGCGCGCGCCGGAGCCGATATCCTGCCCGACCACCTCGACCATGTTCCGGGTGATGAGCGTACGCAGCACCCCGTCCACGTTCACTCCACGCACAGCGGATATCTGCCCCCGGGTGATCGGCTGCATGTACGCCACCACCGACAAGGTCTCCAAGGCTGCTTGCGACAACTTGCCCTGCTGGCCCTCCAACACCCACCGGCTGATCAGCTCGGCGTGTTCCTCCCTGGTGTAGTAGCGCCAGCCAACGCCCACATTGCGCAATTCGAAACCGCGATCAGTGTCTTCATAGAACTGCCGCAATTCGTTCAACTGCCGCTCCACTTCCGGAAGCGGGACTCGTACCGCCTCAGCCAATTCCTGGGCCGGTATCGGCTCGGTGACCATCAGCAACAATGCTTCCAGCGCTCCGGGCAACCAGGCTAAATCAACCAACGGGTCGTTGCTCATCATTTATCTCCAATCTCTCGTCGAATTCGGCTCCCAATTCGGACATGTCCACTTCCGCACCCAGCCAGCGGATAGTGATTTCGCCCAACGGACTGAGCTGTTCCAAGCCGATTGCAAGCTCACGATAGAGCTCGAGCAGGGCAAGGAATCGTCCAACCACTACCATGCGGTCTTCGGCGTCGGCCACAAGGGCGCGGAAAGTCAGGATCGGGTGAGCCTTGAGTTTTGCCGAAATTATTTCAGCCTGCTCACGGACACTCACCTTCGGTATGTGCAAGTGTGCCACGGGCACGGCGTCGAGTTGTTTGGGAGTCATCGCCTTGGCGGCCAAGAAAGCCAAGTGGTCGATCAGCCCAGTCAGGTCCACTTCGGGTAGCAATTGCGCGAAACGGTCCTCCAAACCGCCTGGCCGGGGGAAACGGGCGGCCTGCTCCTGCAGAGTCCGGCCGATCCACCCGCTAGCGATCTTGAAAGCCCGGTATTGCAGCAGCCGGGCGAAAAGCAGGTCGCGGGCCTCCAGCAGCGACAAGTCCTCGGGGTCTTCCACCTCGCCTTGGGGCAGCAATCTGGCAGCCTTGAGATCGAGCAGGGTCGCGGCGACAACTATGAATTGGCTGGTCTGGTCCATCTTGGCGTGCCCAGAACGTTGCAACTCCCGCAGATAGGAAATGAATTCATCGGTCACCACCGATAGCGCCACTTCGGTGATATCGAGTTTGTGCTTGCTGATCAACTGCAACAGCAAGTCGAAGGGACCGGAGAAGTTGGCCAGATGGACGTTGAACGCGTTCTGGCCCAGTTCTTCTGTCTCCAGTCCGATGATGGTCACTGTAATTCACGCACCAGACCGGATTCGCTCCCTTTGGCAGCCAAATCCGCCATCGCCAGACTGATCGCGGTGCGGACGATGCGGCCCCGGTCAACCGCCAGGCCATGCTGGGCCCGCAACGTCAACCTGGCCTGTTCCAACGCCAGCAATTCCTCCCCGCTGACGTAGACGGTTATCTTCTCCTCATGACGGATCCGCCCGCTGCCTGGCAGCTCTAGGCTGATGGACATCTGAATAAAACCTCCCTAGCGAGACTGCGATAGGCGTCGGCTCCGGGGGAAGACGGGGCATAGCTGGTGATTGGCTCTCCGGCGACCGTGGTCTCGGGGAATTTGATCGTGCGCCGGATGATGGTCTGGAACACGATGTCGCCGAAGGCCTGCATCACTCGTTCCAGCACCTCGCGGCTGTGTACCGTGCGGGCGTCGAACATGGTGCCGAGGATGCCGAGGATTTCCAGC
>JAISCH010000368.1 GCA_031265725.1 Propionibacteriaceae bacterium | reverse complement strand
GCGCAGAATTTTGCCCCTCCGCCTGATCGCCGATTCAGGACCGCCGGATACTCGTTGACTTCAGCCATCCCAGCAGCATGGCAAGGACCGGGCAGCATGGTCCAGTCGCTCATGTATACCGGCCTGACTCCCGAACAGGACGCCCAGGTCCGTGCTTGGCCCAACGAGACTGGCCGCACCAACGTTTTTGTCTCCGCGCACTATGCTGCCGCCGACTTCCAGTTTCCATTGGTCACTGGGCTGAGCTTGCTAGGTTTCGGTCTACTCTTCTGCCCAATAGTTTGGATGCTGCTCCGGCGCGAAGCCCAAAGCCTCAGACCAGTCATCGCCAGCGCTAACGCCACTGGCATCCCCGACAGCTTCGGGAGTACCGCTCTGCGCGCAATGGCCTGGAAAGCCATGATCCCCAGCGTGATTGTGGCGATCATCGCCCCCGCCGTATATCTAGCCGTCCTGGTCTGGACCTACAAAGGCAAAGCATTCGACCCGTTGAACGCCCCCTTATGGGTGCCAGCCATCTTCTTAGCCGTCCTGCTGGCCGGAAGCGTAGTCGGATCAGCGCTGGCGTCCCGCAACCTCCACCACAGCGAGACGAGCGCCCTCATCTAATCTGCTGATCGCTCAAGTTGTTTCAGTGCAATGTTAAAGACGCACATTTCCTAAGGAGCTGATGAAGACAAACCCCGATGTGGTCTGTTTCGTCACCAAGGAGATGCTGGCTGCCGCCACCCTGATGACCATCCCAGTGAGCCGATTGAGTGAATGAGACTCTGCAAGAGTCGATAGCTACGTCATAGGCTGCCTTGGAACAGGTCTTCCATGGTCACTTCGGATTGGATGTCGCCTCGGTAGCCGGTGTCGGCCAGCCCGTAGGGGGTGATCATCGTCAGGTGGATGGCCTTGCGGGTTCCAGTTTCGGCGACGAAGACCTGTCGCCTGCGTTGCAGGGCTTCGGCGGTACTCTTGTCGATGGTGAAGGGCTGGGCGGTGTACTTCATCTCGCACAGGTTGATGATCTGATCTCGGCGGTCGATGAGCAGGTCGATCTGGGCACCGGGCGTGATTGAAGGGTCGCTTCGCCACGAGACTGCTTCCGAACTCACTCCCGCGATTCCGAGGGCTGCCCGGAGTTGCCGCAGATGCAGGAGACAGGCCTCTTCAAAGGCCAGACCGGTCCAAGCCCGGTAACCGGCGTCGGCGGTGTAGTTGGTCCAGAAGTACTCGTCGCCACTCCGGTTACGTTCGACGAAGCGCAGATAGAAGAGAACGAATGGATCGACCAGGCGATACAGAGCACCTTTCTTGGCTTTGGTGAAATCGACGCTCTTCGCGGTGAACCCCGCCTGCTCAAGCTCGGCCAAGGTTTGGGTCAAGCTCCCGCCGTCAGCGATCTTGGTCGCTTGGATGACTTCATCACGGCTGATTCCGGTGCGGTTTCTGGCCAGCGCCCGGACGACGGTGGTGTGACGACCGGGGTTGGCGAATAGCGAAGCGAACAGCTCTTCGAACTCGTCGCGGAGCGGGGCGTTTTTGGTGAAGAAGAGGTGGTCGATGTTCTGGGTCAGCCCAAAGTGCTTGTCGAAGAGGCTCAGGTAGTAGGGAATTCCGCCGCAGATCATATACGCCTGGAGGACTTGATACCGGTTCAACACCACGGATTGCGCCGCCAGGTACTCCTCGCACTCTGCCAGTGAGAATGGGGCCAGGCCGATGCGGCCGGTCAACCGGTTGTGCAAGCCGCCGCGGTTCTTGAACAATTTCTTGACGATCCACGAGGTAGACGATCCGCAGACGATGAGCAGAATCTCCGGCCGGGATGCAGCCCAATCGTTCCAGAAGTGTTCCAGTGCGGAGACGAACCCGGACTTCTTCCGATCCAGCCAGGGCAGTTCGTCGAGGAACACGACGAGCTTGCCCGAAGGCCGCCTGGGGTCTGCGAGTTTCGCCTCCAGCAAGTCCCGCAGAATCTCAAAGGCTTCGCGCCAGTTCTGGGCGCGTGGATACGGATTCTCCGCATGTTGCCGTATCGCGGCGTCGAAGTCTGCGAGTTGGTTCCGGGTGGATACGTTTGCCGCGCCGGTCATCCGGAATGCGAAATCCCCGAAGAACTCGCGGACCAGGTAGGTCTTCCCTACTCTGCGTCGACCATAGACCGCGATGAACTCCGGTTTGTCCGACAGCCAATACCGTTTCAGCAGACGCTGCTCTTCCTTGCGTCCAATGATGTCCATCAGCACTCCTCACCCGTCGTCGTCACGTCTTATATTACAGCGGAATCGCAGGTTTTTGAGGCGATTCCGCTGTAATATATCCAGTCCTGCGCTCAGAGCCCCAGTTTATAGCGGCGGAATCGCACTTTTCGACCCAGGATTCCGCTGTCAAATTATATCGGACGACCGTTGGCGACAATCGGCGCGTCTGCCTGGTGATGCTGACCAATGGTGGCGCGGCTGGTCGGCTGTGGCCTTGGCGCGATGGGAACGACCCTCCTTATGTCCACTTATGGCCACAAGTGGACATAAGGAACGCTCTCTTCTCCAGTTTGTGTCCCGGGATTACTCATCCATGGTGAGGACTTGGGTCCGATGGCAGGGTCCAGAGTGAAGCGAATCAATGAGGTTATGCCGGGTGAGTCTCAGGCCGGACCCGATGCAGGGTCCGGAGTCAGGCGGCTTTGCCGGTGTCGAGACGGATTCGCAGTTCGCGGCCTGCTACGCGGGTCTTGGATAGTTGACGCATGGTGTCGCGGGACAGGGTTCCGCCGATCTCTACCAGGGAGAAGTGTTTGAAGACTTCGATGCGGCCTAGGTCGGTGCCGTTCAGTTTGGTTTTGCCGGTGATCGCGTTGACTATCGAGCCTGCCCCGGCTCCGTGTCCGTGGCCCACGCCGATCCAATAGCACTTTGCGCTCGGGCGGCTCCGGTCGCCTTGGCCCAAGTCGCGCCCCTTGCGCAGCTTGCGCCCGTTCGACTGATCCGGGTTGGACCAACGCCCCTCGCGTTCGTTTGATTTGCGGCTTCCGTTCCGCGTTGCCCGGCCAGGCTTGCCACCGTCACGCCCGTCATTCCCGTTACGCCGGGTGCTGGCTGACTCGCGTTTCCGCAGGTCCGCCAACGCGGCGTCTAATTCACGGCCTGCAGCGCCGTTGGTGGTGCGGGAGTCGTCACGTATCGCCAACGCGGCGAGCGCTGCGGCCAATGTGATCGGGTCGATGCCCGCGTCGACGGCATCAGCCACCGCGCGGTACGCGCTATCCAGTTGGCCTTTGGCGACGCGACCGGGGATTTGACGAAACAGAGTGCCGTACCTGTGCTCAGTGACGTGGTCGCTGGTCGGTATGGGGTGCTCGGTGAGCTGGGTGCGGATGGTGCGTTCGATCACGCGGAGGCGACCGCGTTCCGCTGGAGTGATGAACGTGAAAGCCACGCCGGTGCGGCCCGCGCGGCCAGTGCGACCGATGCGGTGCACGTAGACTTCCGGCTCGCGCGGCACGTCGTAGTTGACCACCAGGCCGATCCGGTCCACGTCCAGCCCACGGGCGGCCACATCTGTGGCGACCAGCACATCGACGTTGCCATTCCGGAGCCGTTCCACCGTGCGCTCGCGCTCTTGCTGCGCCACGTCGCCGGAGATGCCCGCCGCGTTGACGCCTCGGGCGATCAAGGACTGGGAGACTTCTTCCACGTCCGCCCGAGTGCGCACGAACACTATCGCCGCCTCCGCATCCGAAGTCGACAGAATCCTGGCCAGCGCCTCGGCCTTGTGCTTGTGCGGCACCACCGCATAGCGCTGCTCCACGCTCTCAGCGACGGTGGCTTGCTCGGCTACCGCGATGTGGAGCGGTTCGTTCAGGTGTTTGGCCGCCGTCGCCCGGATCGCGGGTGGCATGGTCGCGGAGAACAGCGCGGTCAATCGTTCAGCGGGTGCCTGCGACAAGATGGTGTCAACCTCTTCGGCGAAG
>JAISCH010000310.1 GCA_031265725.1 Propionibacteriaceae bacterium | reverse complement strand
AACGTCCGGATAGCCGATTTTCGGGGTGAATTTGGACAGTTTGCGCAGCGCCTCGGCGCGGGTGTCGTCAGTCATCCAATCCAGGGCTGAGATCGACTCCCGGTAGGCGCGGATCAGATTCTCCACCAAATCGTCCATACGCTGTTTGGCTGCGGGTGGGAAGTGCCGTTCCACATAGAGTTTCCCGACGGCTTCGCCGAGAACGCCCTCCACCAATTCGACGCCGCGCTTCCAACGGTCCCGAATCCGCGGAGTGCCCTGCAGCGCCGTGCCATAGAAGTCGAAGCGGGCTTGGGCGAGTGGCTGGGGCAGATACGCGGACAGCCCACAGACCATCCTCCACCTGGCCCAGTCCTTCCATTCCTCCAGCCGCGACTCGGTGAGCAATCCGGCCAATTCGACCAGGAAGGACGGCTGCATGACGATGACCGTGCCCTGCTCGGGCACACCGGCCGCGCGGAGCACGATGCTCCAGTCAATCCCCGCAGAGCACAGCTCCGCCTCGCTCATCGGGTTATACATCGCCCGCATATCGCGGGTGCGCACCTTGTCCCAGTGCTGGGCGGCGACTTCCCGCTCCAGGGCGAAAATCCCAGCGGCGTCCAGCCGCGTCTCGGCCAGGGCGAGAGCATGCTCGATATAGCGCGAGTACTGCTCCCGGATAGCGGCGTGCTCCTCCAGCCGGTAGTACTCCTCGTCCGGCAGGCCGATACCAGACTGGGTGACGAAGAGCACGTAGCTGCTCGGATCGCCCGGATCGGAGTCGACTTCCAGATGCAGCGGAGCACCGATGCCCCGGCGGATGCTGCGACCGAAATACTCCAGCAGCCTGGTCACATCCGAGATCGCGTCGATCTCCGTGAACAGCGGCTGCAGCGGCGTCAATCCGAGGGCTTCGATCTTCTCCTCGGCCATGAACGAGGCGTACAACTGCTCGACTTTGGCGGCCTCGCTCCCGGTTGGGGAACCATTCAAACTGGTGACGATGTCCCGGATCGCCTCCTCCGCCGCGTCGCGCAGTTGGATGAAAGCGCCGGTGGACGAACGATCGTCCGGGATTTGGGCGGTGGCCAGCCAACGTCCGTTCACATGACGGAACAAATCATCTGCCGGGCGGACAGCAGGGTCTAAGTCGAACTCACTCATTCGCCTAGCTTAGATGATCGGTTACAGGTGGCGCGGACTGCGCCACACTCAGGACGCGCGTTCGCCGCGTAATCGTCGGTCAAGAAGCGGGGACTGTCCAAGTGTCCTTGCCGTTGATGTACTTCTGCAACCTCTCCAGATGCTCAGCCGGGTCCGCCGTGAAAGTGACCTGCTTGCGCGCCTCGTCGTCATGCACTGAGCGGGACACGTCGCGGAAGATGCCGATTGGAGCACGATTCATGACGCCCATGTCAGTCAATTGGGACAGGTCGAAGGCCAGGCTGGGGTCGTCGCAATGCGCGTCGTGGGTCAGCACCGCATCCAATCCGACCTCAGCCACCTTGGCGACGGACAGGCCGCCGTTCGTTGTCCGGACCACACCCAACGACGAGTCCGGGCCGAAGACGATCTTCTCCCCGTGCACCAGTGGGATCAGGTTGGAGTCCGCTGCCTTCAGGCCGTCGAAAGCCCCGTCGTTGAAGATTTGGCAATTCTGGTAAATCTCCACCAACGACGTACCCCGGTGGTTCACCGCCGCTTTCAGCGTCTCAGCCAGATGCGCCCGGGCCGAGTCCATCGTGCGGGCCACGAAAGACGCTCCGGCACCCAGCGCCAGCGCCACCGGGTTGAAAGGATCGTCCACCAGTCCGGCCGGTGTCGACTTGGTGATCTTCCCGCGCTCAGAGGTCGGAGAGGCTTGGCCCTTCGTCAAACCGTAAATCCGGTTGTTGAAGAGCATGATGGTGATATTCACATTGCGCCGCAGGGCGTGGATCAGATGGTTGCCGCCGATGCTCATCGCATCGCCGTCCCCGGTGACCACCCAGACCGCCAAGTCCTCGCGGGCGATAGCGACCCCGGTGGCGATAGCCGCCGCCCGGCCGTGAATCGAGTGCATCCCGTAGGTGTTCATGTAATAGGGGAAACGTGACGAGCAGCCGATACCGGAAACGATCACCACATTCTCCCGCTTGACGCCCAATTCCGGGAGCAGGCCCTGGAAGGTGGCCAGCACAGAATAGTCGCCGCAGCCTGGGCACCAGCGCACCTCGGTGCCGGGGGTGTAGTCTTTGCGGCTCAGCGGCTCGACGGCCAACGGAACGCCTCGCAGTCCTTCGCTCATCTCAGGCCTCCTTTCTGGTTCGCGCGCTGATCTCGTCAATGATCGGGATGAGTTGCTCGGCCAGTTCGCTCTGGGAGAGCGGCTGGCCCAAGGTGCGCGAATACGATTCCGCGTTGACCAGGTATTTTGCCCGCAGCAACCAACTCAACTGGCCGAGATTGATCTCCGGGACGATGATCCGCTCGTATTTGGAGAGGGCTTCGCCCAGATTTCCCGGCAGCGGGTTCAGATGCCGCAACTGGATTCGGGCGACCTTGCGGCCAGCCCGGCGCAACCGGCGCGTCGCCGCCCAGACCGCTCCGTAGGCTGAGCCCCAGCTCACCAGGCAGACCTTGGCGTCACCGTCCGGATCGTCCACCCGTGCGTTCGGAATATCGTTGACGATTCCGGCGATCTTGGCGTGCCGGATGGCGATCATGTCGGCGTGGGCCTGGGACTCGTAGGAGACCGCCCCGGATTCAACGGCTTTCTCCAATCCGCCGATGCGATGCTCCAAGCCCGGCGTGCCGGGGATGGCCCAAGCCCGGGCCAAGGTCTCCGGATCGCGGCGATAGGGCAGATAGCTGCCATCCGGCCCATTCGGCTCAGTGGTGAAGTCCGGATCGATGGCGGGCAGGCTGGCCAAGTCCGGGATCGACCAGGGCTCGGCGCCATTACCGATATAGCCGTCGGAAAGCATGATGACCGGCGTGCGGTATTTGACGGCGATGCGGATCGCCTCGTACACCGAGTCGAAACAGTCACTTGGCGAACCAGCCGCCACCACCGGCAACGGGGCTTCGCCGTGCCTGCCGAAGATCGCCTGCAACAGGTCGGCCTGCTCGGTCTTGGTGGGTAGGCCGGTCGAGGGACCGCCGCGCTGCACGTTGACGATCACCATCGGCAATTCCATCATCACCGCCAGGCCGATGGTCTCCGTCTTCAGATCGACGCCCGGCCCGGAAGTGACCGTCACGCCCAACTGCCCGGCAAAACTCGCCCCGACCGCAGAGCAGGCGGCGGCGATCTCGTCCTCGGCTTGGAAGGTCATCACACCTTGCGACTTGGCCTCAGCTAGGTAGTGGAACACATCGGAGGCCGGGGTGATCGGATAGGCCCCCAAAAAAAGTGGCATACCCGCTTTAGCTGCGCCGGCCATCAAGCCGTAGGCGGTGGCCCGGTTGCCGGAGATCTGCCGATAGGTGCCCGGAGGCGTCGGTGCCGGCTTGATCTTGTAACGGGAGGCGAAAATCTCACTGTTCTCGCCGAGGGTGTGCCCGGCTTTGAACGAGGCGATATTGGCCTGCTGCACGAGTGGATTCTTGGCGAATTTCCCCTCCAAGAACTTGATCGTGCCCTCAATCGGACGCTCGTACAGCCAGCTCAGCAACCCGAGCGCGTAGAAGTTGCGTGTCCGATTGGCTGCGCGACGGCTCACGCCCAGCGGCTCGACGGCGGCAGCGGCTTGGGCGGTCAGGTTGAACGCCGCCAATTGGTAGCCGTCCAGGCTGCCGTCGGTGAGTGGATCGGAGTCGTAGCCGACCTTTGCCAGCGACCTGGGGGTGAACTCGGCAGTGTCGACAATAACTATGCCGCCCTTCTCGAGATCGGCCAGATTCGCCTTCAGGGCGGCTGGGTTGAGTGCTACAAGTACGTTCGGGTGGTCACCGGGAGTGTGAACATCAGAGTTCGCAATCTGCACCTGGAAGCTGGACACTCCACCGATCGTCCCTTGCGGGGCACGAATCTCTGCCGGGTAATTCGGCAGTGTGGAGAAGTCGTTTCCCACCAACGCGGTGTCGGCGGCGAAACGGTCTCCGGCTAACTGGATGCCATCGCCAGAATCCCCGGCGAAGCGTATGACCACTCGATCAAGGGCTATTTCAGCCATCACTGATCCTTCTCTAATCTCTGGCGCAGTATAATATATAATATAGGCAAGGTCATCGACAACCTTTCTCCATATCTCTGGCGCAGTGTACGGCCACTAGATCAAGGGTTGTTTCGGCCATCTTTAGGTCCTCCTTGAACTGGGCCGACGTATACTCTACGCCGATTGGCCGGACCATTCCCGCAAGTCCAATAATGTGTTGCCCCAAAAAGTGTCCTCCTTCCGCTTCGCTCCAGTCCGGTACTTTTTGGGGACCCCAACATTTGACACTGAAGGGGGACGACCCCCTTCAAACCCCCGCGTTCGCTTCGCTCACACAAAGTGTCCTCCCTACGCTTCGCTGCGGTCCGGTCCTTTGCGGGGACCCCAACAATTGACACTGAAGGGGCTGCGTCGTAGGTCAACAGGCTGAGTAATA
>JAISCH010000299.1 GCA_031265725.1 Propionibacteriaceae bacterium | reverse complement strand
GCCAAGATTAGGAAGCGCTATGAAAGCTCACGTGTGGGACGGCCCCGGCCAACCTTTGTCATTGATGGAGTTGCGGGAACCGGAGCCGAAAGCTGGCGAGGTACTGGTCGAGGTGGCGGCCTGCGGTGTGTGTCACTCCGATCTTCATGTGATGGGTGGAGCGATCCCCTTCCCTGCGCCCGGAGTGCTCGGCCATGAGATGTCCGGACGAGTGCTAGCGCTCGGGGAGGGCGTCAGCCATGTCGGAGTGGGCGACCGGGTTGCCACCACCTTCATCATGCCCTGCGGCGCTTGCCCGTCCTGCTGGCGTGGGCAGGAGGAGCTATGCGAGAAATTCTTCGGTTTGAACCGGCTCAAAGGGCATCTCTACGACGACACCACCCGGCTTTTCACGCTGGCTGGCGAGCCGGTGGCGATGTACTCGATGGGCGCGTTGGGGCAGCGATCCATTGTGCCCGCGACTGATGTTTTCCGACTCCCGGACAATCTGCCCCTGCCCGACGCGGCCGTGTTGGGCTGTGCCTTCTTCACCGCTTTTGGCGCGGTACACACCACCGCCGCATTGAGCATCGGGGAGACAGTGGCGGTGATCGGCACTGGTGGAGTCGGGCTGGCGATTCTCCAGATCGCCAAGGCGGTCGGGGCCAGCCGGATAATCGCAGTCGATCTGGCCGATGACAAGTTGGCGGCGGCCTTGGCCAATGGTGCGACCGACACGATCAATTCGTCCCAGCTCGATCCGGTGGCAGCGGTGAAAGAAATGGTCCCCGGTGGGGTGGACGCGGCTTTCGAGGCGGTTGGACGCGGGAACACCATCGTCCAAGCTGTGCAGATGGTCCGCGAAGGAGGACGAGTGGTGCCGGTCGGCTTGGCCGCTGGCGATGCCACGGCAGGGATTCCGATCACCCATCTGGTGCGCCGCAAAGTCCAACTGCTCGGCTCCTTTGGAGCCAGGCCACGCATTGATATGCCGGTGGTCATCGAATTGGCGGCTAAAGGTGCCATCGACCTTGACGCTGCAGTGACCAGGCGTTATCGCTTCACTGAAGCCAATCAGGCGTATGCGGACTTGAGTGCTGGCGAAATCACCGGGCGGGCGATCATCGACTTCACCCTGGGCTGAGCCATCTCGCTACCACTACACGGACAATCGTGGCCTCTGGTTGGTCAGTGAATAAGCTAGCTGATTGATTCTTGAGGCACTTCTCGGGTTTCGCCCTCGTCAACGTCTTGTCGGCCTCAGCAAATCCATGTTGGGTCCGGTCTGCGTTGGCGCGCGTGAGCGGACGGCACCCAGCACGTATCCTTTGGAATCACTCAGCTATCAGCCGACCCGGTTACTGAAGGAGCGCGCCGTGCCAACTATCGACCAACAGGAAGTCCTGGATCGGATTCATCGCGGTCTGATCTATTCGGAGTCGGAAGCGGCTTTTCAGACACCGCAGCGACAGGCCGACTTGATCTTCCAGTACAACCAGACGCTCCCCAGCGACAGCATCAAACGCCGGGAATTGCTCGTCGCTATTTTTGGTTCCGTGGGCGAACGCACCGTGCTTAATTCTCCTTTCAATGCCGCCTTCGGCAGCAATGTGTATATCGGTAACGATTTCTATGGAAATGCGAATCTCACCTTTGTCGATGACGTTGAGATTCGTATTGGCGACGGGGTGATGATCGCCCCGAATGTGACGCTGGCGACGACCGGGCATCCAGTGCATCCGGCCCGGCGAGTGGATTTCGCCCGTTTCTCTGAGCCGATAGTGATCGAGGACAAGGTATGGATCGGCAGCAACGTCGTCGTCCTTCCCGGAGTCCGCATCGGCTACGGATCGGTCATCGGCGCAGGCAGCGTAGTCAGCCACAACATCCCAGAAATGGTGATCGCCGTCGGAACACCATGCCGCGTGCTACGTCCAATAACCGACGCTGACCTAACCACCCGGATTTCAGCGGACTAACCGGTCGCGCCGAATCGGCACACCCTCTAACACAGCCGACCCAGCGCAACTCCTCGCTCGCTCACACCCTCACCCATGAGCAATCTGTGGAGAGTCTGCCCCTGCCTGCCGAGAAACGAGTAGGTGCGAGTCGCAACTATTTGCTGTCCGGGAGGTACCCTAGTGAGGTGTCCGAATACTCGCCCGAAGTCGTCAGCGTAGGATACGAGGGTCTCAGTCAAACCGATTTGGTGGCCCGGCTGGTCGACGCCGGGGTCAGCATCCTCGTGGATGTGCGTCAGACTCCGATATCCCGCAAACGCGGACTATCCAAGACAGCCTTGGGAGAGGCGTTGGCCGCAGAAGGCATCCACTATCTCCATCTGCGCGAGTTGGGCAACCCACGCGAGAACCGAGAAGCCTATCGCCAAGGCGACGCCCAATCGCGCCGCCGTTTCAGAGCCATCTTGAAGACGCCACCCGCCCAAAACGCACTACACCGGATGAGTGAACTAGTTTGTGAAGGCACCCTGGGCGTGCTGTGTTTCGAGCACGATCATGAGACCTGCCACCGCCACCAAGTCATCGAAGAACTTCGCGCCATCCAGCCCGATCTCCAAGTGACTCTCGCCTGATCGTCACAGCAGGGAATCCTGCACAGGAATCCGCGGATACCACACCCCCAACACCGAGAACGTCTGGCGACGCTGATGCATATTGCCCACGAATAAGTGCGAATCCTTGCCGGAAGCAAACATCGAGGTCCATTTATCCCGCAAGGCAGTCCGCGCGCCAGCATCGCCCAATTCAACCCGCCATTTACGTCCCGCCTGCCCCACTTCCCAGTCAAGGACAGTCGCCTCATGGCCGGGACACCTCTCCGCATCGCAACGGTAAGACAGAACGACAGAGAATGGCATTGGCTCTAAAACCTCCTGTCCCTGGTCATCAAAAAGAGTCGGGGAGGCGGCGGCTTCCGCCTTATGCCGCTGTCTGGCATCCCACGTCTTGCCAAGCCTTACTCGTACAGTTGCTTCTGTCGCTCGCACCAAGCCCAAAGACGGCGCTGGATCGGCCATGGTGACAGCCTTGTTCGCCGCGATGAGATCACAAGTAGTGGTCGCCCCGATCAACCCAGCCAACAACTCCCGCCGTTCTCGCCACCCATCTCTAGACTCCACATGGCCAAGTAGACGCAGTCCGGTCTGATCCGGACGCATCGACTCGGGACGGGGATCCTTTGCGCCATGACTCGAGACAGGAATCTCAATCAAGTCGTACTTCTTGAACTTCTGCGTGTACTCGGCCAAACGATGCTTCATCGGGTAAAGCCTGATCCAGGTTGGAATGCCACCATCCAAGCGGGCACCTGCCACACAAACAGTCTCGCCATAACGATCAGAAGGATTGGGGTAAGTCTTGACAGTGATCAACACTGTGGCCAACTCGAAACCAGGTCGCATAGGCACCACCTCCTTATTCAGTAGATGGAGCTCATCCTGCCACTCGGGTCTGACACTTTTCGGCAGCGGAATTTCGCCCGGGCCGCCCCTGCATTTCCCCGTCCGGGCAAGCTGTAGACTCGCTGGCATGAAGGAGATCTACTTGGCTGGGGGCTGCTTCTGGGGGGTGCAGAAATATCTCTCGCTGATCGCGGGAGTTGCTGAGACACAGGCCGGATACGCCAATGGTTCCGGTGCGGCCAGCTACGAGCGGGTCTGCGCGGATTCCGGACATGTGGAGACGGTGCGGGTCAGCTACGACCCGGCAGTGCTGTCGCTGGGTTTCCTGTTGGACATGTTCTACCGGGTCATCGATCCGACTTCTCTGAATCGGCAGGGCGAGGATTCTGGAATCCAGTACCGCACCGGGATTTATTGGACGGACCCGGCCGACGCGACCCTCGTCGAGCTTTCGCTTTCTGCTTTGCAGCGGCGCAACAAGGCTCCAGTGGTGGTGGAATCCGGGCCGTTGCGCGACTTCACCCCCGCCGAGGACTACCATCAGGACTATCTGGACAAGCATCCCGGCCGGGCCTGCCACATCCCACTCGCAGCTTTTGACGCTGCCGCCAATGCTGAGCCCACGCCCGTCCCCGTCCTGGAAAACCCAGACCAACCAGAGCTGACGCCGCTGCAATACGCCGTGGTGAGACAGGGCGCGACCGAGCAGCCCTTCACCGGGGAATACGATCAACATTTTGAGCACGGAGTCTACGTGGATGTGGCGACCGGGCAGCCGTTGTTCTCTTCAGAAGACAAGTACGACTCGGGCTGCGGCTGGCCAGCCTTCAGCAAACCGATCTCACCGGACGCTCTACAAGAACGCGAAGACCACGCCTTCGGTTTGAACCGCACCGAAGTCCGTTCCAGCCAGGGCGATTCACACCTGGGCCACGTCTTCCCCGACGGCCCGCCCGAAGCCGGAGGCCTGCGCTACTGCATAAACTCCGCAGCCCTCCGTTTCATCCCGACCGACCCAACTGACCCATCCGATACACCCGACCTAACCGATAATCCCAACGCGACCGATAAGCCTGATAATCCCGCCGAGCCGTAAACGAACTTACCGACCTCAGAGGTAATAAGTTCCGGGCCAGTCTTGGTTATTCTGATAGAATAAGTGTCAAAATATAGCCGATATAGGGGCTAAAACAGTGACAACTGATCAAATATTATCTCTTATGAAGTCGCCGCTAGAGATTCAACGGCAAATCGCATCTCGAGTGCGGGCACGGCGCCTTGAGTTGGACTTCACCCAGCAGGCGTTGGCGGGACGGGCGGGGATGTCGCTGGCAAGTTACCGGCGTTTTGAACGAACGGGTGAGGTCTCTCTGCATGGGCTGGTGATGCTGGGCATAGCGTTGAATGCTGAGGAAGACTTCGCAGCGCTATTCGCGCAACGCGCCTACCGCAGTTTGGATGAGATCACCGCGTCGCCACAACGGAAGCGGGGTCGTCGCCGTGATTGAGCTGAGTCCGGTCGAGCGAGTGTCCGTCATATGGCATAGCCGCGTCATCGGCCAGTTGGCGATGACTCCCAAACGGCTTTGCGCGTTCCAATACGACCCGGAATTCGTGCGTACGGGACACTCAGTTTCACCTTTGAAACTGCCCCTCAGCGACGCTGTCCAAGTGGCCACGCGAGACCCTTTCCGGGGCGGGTTCGGAGTCTTTGATGACAGCCTGCCCGACGGCTGGGGTGCCCTGGTACTGGACCTCTTCCTGCGTCGCAACAGTATCGACCCAGCTTCACTGACCCTGCTGCAGCGGCTGGCTATGCTGGGAAACACCGGACGAGGCGCGCTGGAGTACGCACCGGCTTTCCCCCTCCAGGAAAGCGAAACCCTGGATATAACAGACTTGGCCATGTTGTCCGGCGAGATTTTGGAAGCGCACGAGATCACTGCTGACGAAATCAACGCAGTCTTCGCAGCTAGCGGTTCATCGGGAGGTGCCCGCCCGAAGGCATTCGTCCGTTTGCAACCCTCAGCGTCAGAAACATTGGCAAGTGAGTCGAATGTTGCTCACTCAGGGACCCCGCAAACCGTGGGAGGGCAGCCGGACGATGGAGAATGGTTAGTGAAATTCCCGGCCTCCAGCGATCCGACCGATGTCGGCGCCATTGAGTACGAGTGTTCGCTGATAGCCCAAGAATGCGCCATCGAGATGTCCCCGACCAGGCTCATCGCCGGACGTCACTTCGCTGCGGCCAGATTCGACAGAAGCGCTGCGGGCAAGATCCATATCGTCAGTGCTGCCGGTCTGCTCAATGCGGATTATCGGATGCCCTCGTTGGACTATGAGACGCTACTGCGGCTCACTTTGTGGCTGACTCGTGACCTGGGCCAGGCCCGGCAAATGTTCACCAGGATGATTCTCAACATCTTGATAGCGAATCGAGACGACCAT
>JAISCH010000069.1 GCA_031265725.1 Propionibacteriaceae bacterium | reverse complement strand
AGAGGACCAAGTGCTCGTCATTCCTCCACATGAACCACACGCCTACGGTGCCGACTTGGACGATCCGTGGACAATCTGGTGGTTCCACGTTCGCGGCACC
This sequence comes from Propionibacteriaceae bacterium, assembly GCA_031265725.1. Taxonomy (GTDB): domain Bacteria; phylum Actinomycetota; class Actinomycetes; order Propionibacteriales; family Propionibacteriaceae; genus Propionicimonas. Next base: position 3,796 of record JAISCH010000069.1, on the reverse strand, counting down.
GATCTGAACGAATTGCTGGCTCATGCCGGTGTTGGCACCCGCAGACCTGTCGTCACTGTGGCAAACCCGCAGCGTTTGACTTCATTGATCGATGAAGTCGCGTACCGCTTGGAGCGCGATGACTCCGAATCCGCGCTGATCGCAGCCGCTGGCGCGGCCTGGCACGCCCTGGCGCTTATCGCCGTCGACCAGACCACCGCTCCCACACGCCCTGATCCGGCGGCACAGGCGATCGAGTACCTGCAAGCCCGCATTGGTGCCAAGGTCACCGTCAAAGAGGTGTCCGATGCTGTCGGGCTCAGCCCGTCACGTTTCACGGCTGTGTTCCGGCGCGCCACAGGTTACGCGATGGTCGAGTATCACACCAGGTTGCGGTTGGCCCGTGGGGCGCACTTGTTGGCAGTGACAGATTTACCGATCTCGGTGATCGCCCATCGAGTCGGCTACCCGGATGCTTTCTATTTCTCACGCCGGTTTCATGCCATCTACGGCCAAGCCCCTTCAGAGTATCGGCAGGCTGTCCGATGATGGCGTCGAATCCGGATTGGGGCGCGGGTCTGTGCCTGGGGCTGGCGGCGCTTTCAGATTGCCCTGTGGACCAGCAGGTTTATCGCTGGACCGGGGAGCACTTGCGAATGGCGTTCCTACCTTCAGCGGGTGGAAGGCTGCTTTCCTTACAGGTCCGCCCCGGCGTTGTGGATGGGACTCATGCGGCACGAGTTGAGCCATGGCGAGAAATTTTATGGATCAATCCCGAGTTCTTCGCTGCCGACCTATCGCCCCTGACCAGGCGTTCCGCTTGGCCTGTCCCAGATGGAACGCAGGCCAGTTGGGCCAATCTCGGAGGCTCCAAAACGTGGCCCGCGCCGCAAGGCTGGAATGGGCCGAGCGAATGGCCAGGCCCTCCGGATGCTGTGCTCGATTCGGGCGCATGGGAGTTACAGGCCGAACCATTACCACCCGATCCCAGCGGCGAGTCCGCGCCGGATGATCTGCGGATAACGATGACCTCGCCGCCTGACCAGCGCAGTGGTCTCCAAGTTGAGCGCCGGTTCCTGCTGCCCTTCGCCGGATTCGCATTCACTCAAGTAAACACCTTCCGCAACGTCTCCAATCGAGTCGTCAAGTGGTCGATTTGGGAAGTCTGCCAAGTCGACACTGCCTCTGGCGGCGAAATAGCCGTGGCTGGACCGCGCCAAGCGGAGCCAGTCGAAATATTGCGGGCTTTCGGCGATGGCTCCAATATCAGTTGGTCCAACAACGCACATCGGTTGTCAGTCGGTGGAACGGTGGCCAAGTGGGGCTTCCCGGATGCCAGCGGCGAGATAGCCTACCGTTCTCCGGACGGCGCAGGCCTGGCATTGTCATTCGAGGTCCATCCGGATGGCTGCTACCCGGATGTGGGCTCTCGCGCCGAAGTCTGGATGCAGACGCCCCTAGCCGCACCGCTGGCTGAAGTCGGCAATCTGCACCCGAAAGCGGATTACGCCGAACTGGAGGTGCTCTCACCACTGCATCAACTCGCTCCCGGCCAGTCCGTCAGCCAAACCCTAAATTGGCGCGTATACGCATAATTTTCCTGGCTGCTGGTCGATCACGAGTGCGTAATTGTGGCTCTGACACCGTGCGCTGCCACAAATCCCATCTGCCAAAGTGATCACGCTGCATAACAGAATCATCCAGGTCTTCCGTTGAAACGAGCATTGTCCGGCTGCTCTAAAATCCATAGATTGGTGACAACTCGGAGAGAGTCTAAGACGGGCTCAGCCAAACCAGCTATCCGATCAAGGGAGATTACGATGACGGTCCGAGACGCACCTAGGCACTTCACCTGGGCGTCTGACGCATCCGGTGTGCCGGGGCAGGATGGCGGGCTGAGCGGCAGAAACAGTACTGTCTTCTGGGTTTGCGCAGAGCATGTAGCTGGGACATCCGTCGCTATCTCTTCCGACGGGCAAGACCTGCACCTTGAGGGGTACCTGGACGGTTCCCGCCTGTTGACTGTCAGTCGGCTCGGTATCGAAGCAAACGGCGAAGCCCTCGGGCCAGGCAGCACTCTGAGCTGCGTCAGCCGGGAGCAAATCAGCGAAAGCTACCACGCTCACGTGGGCAAGGCCACCGGGCATCATAGCGTGCAACACGAACAGGTGACCTTGGCATTGCGTTCGCCTTTGGGGCGAGAGTGGTCTCTCATTGTCCGTGTAGCCGCAGACGGTTTTGCCTTCCGTTACCGGCTCTGGCCGCAGGGAGTTTCGGAAGTCGAGCTCGGTAAAGAACTGACGACACTGCAACTGGATGCCAAGGGGCGCCTCTGGACGCTTGACTATCACACTTGGTACGAGACGATCCGGTTCGGCACCGCTACGAAAGCCCTGGAACCGGGTGACTACGGCCTGCCAACGCTGGCTCAAGCAGGCGATGACAATTGGGTTCTGCTGGCCGAGTCCGATATTGACGGGAACTCGTCCGGTGCGCACCTTGTGCGGGACGCCGGGCAACCGGCTGGGGCGCTCCGAGTGGCGGCGGATGAAGTGCCACTGGCAGTTCCACCGGGGCATCTGACGCCATGGCGGGTCGCCATCACCGGTCCGTTAGACCGCATCGTCGCATCAAACCTGGTCGATGACCTGGCAACTCCCGCTGATCCAGCGGTTCCAGTGGTGGCCAGGCCCGGTCGGGCCGCCTGGTCATGGTGGACGGACCACAACTCGGGCTCTTCGCTGGAAAAGCAGAAGGCGTTGGTAGATTATGCCGCCCGCCAGGGCTGGGAGTACATCACGGTTGACTATGGTTGGGAACCCACCTGGATACCTGAATTGGTCGCCTACGCCAGTTGCCGGGGAGTGCAGGTCCACGTCTGGAGTCTGTGGTCCGACCTGAATGGCCCGGCCAACCTACGCAAGCTGGCACTTTGGCGGTCGTGGGGGATCGTCGGCGTCAAGGTTGATTGCATGGAGTCCGAGTCGCGTGACCGTTACCGCTGGTACGACTCGGTGATGGCCGAAGCCGAACGAGTGGGCCTGATGCTCAACTTCCATGGCTCCGTCATTCCCCGGGGTTGGACGCGGACCCATCCAAACGTGGTCTCTTATGAGGCGGTCCGGGGCGCGGAAGCCTACATCTATCACGGCGAGCCGTTGAGTGCCGCCCACAACCTGATCCAAGTGTTCACCCGAAACATCGTCGGTCCGATGGACTTCACCCCGGTGACCTTCTCTGCGCCGGGACGTGAGACTTCGGAGGGGCATGAATTGGCGTTGGCCGTGGAATTCGAGTCCGGGATCACCCATTTCGCCGATGACCTTGACGAATACGATGCCCGGCCACCGGCTGTCCGCCTCATGTCCACCTTACCGCCCGTCTGGCACGAGGTCCGCTTGCTTGAGGGGCATCCCGACAGTCACGCCGTTATCGCCCGGCGCCGGGGCCGCACTTGGTTCGTTGCCGGTCTAAGCAACGGTGCCCCGAGGACGGTGAGTTTCGACCCGACGGCACTCTTGGATGACTACGTCGGTTGGCTCGTCGAGGATTCACCCTCTGGCGGACTGGCGGAACGCGCTTTCACCTCCCGCGACGGTGCCATTGCGGTGGCTATGGCGCAGGACGGCGGATTCGTCGCCGTCCTGGGTCCGTCCGCCGAAGCCATTGCGCCAGCAGTTGGCCATCCAACACGGAAAGCCGTCATTATCGAACCTGATTGTGCATTGGTGGAGCAGGGTGATGAGGTCTTGTTGGAGGTTGATCCCGAAGCCGACCTAGTGACTGCAACTGGATGGACGGCTGAGCCTGCCGGGGA
>JAISCH010000217.1 GCA_031265725.1 Propionibacteriaceae bacterium | reverse complement strand
CTACGTTTTTCTGAATAGTACTCGGCGAAAAGTGCATGCAAGTCCTTTTGACTCATGCGGCTCAACACCTCATCCAGCCTCTGACGGGCAGGCTCGCATGCTTCGGGCCGCATAATTGTTTCGGAGATACACGTAAGCAGCAAGGGATCCTTCATATGCCTGACTGCCCTTTTCACTCTGGCTGAACCACCATAATCATAAGTTTTAAAATAAGAATGGTTGGAACGGATAGTGGCGTATTTGACCAACAGTTTCTCGATGAGCAGCATTCTCTGACACTCCTTCCGGCCTCATCGTCGAATCCCGCAGATCTGGCTCGCATGCGGGATGAACCCAATAGCTGAATTCTGACACACCGGCCGGTGAGGCGGTATGCCATCAGCATACATTGGAATCAACGTCCAGACTGGTTCAGCAGAACCAGCGCGGACGTGTATATTCGGGAAATGTGAGTCTTAGTGACGTTGAGCGAAAAGGTCTTGAAGCGGAGCGTGCCCAGTTGGTCGCCCGGTTAGGTGAGATCGAGGTGGCGCTGCGGGGCGATGCTGAACAGGCATTGAATGGGGATCGGCCTTGGGTGCTGCTCAGTTCGGCAGGGCTGATTGGACGCTGGGAGAATTTTGAGGTGCCGCCGCAGGCGGGGCCACGGACTACTCATGACGTGATCGTCTCCGCTGTCCGCAGCGCTGATGTTTTCGGGGTGCTGACCAGTCGTGGGCGGGTAGTTCGTGCCAGGGTGGCTGATTTGCCAGTTGTCGCGGTGGATCAGGTGGTGCCGAATCTGCAGGGCGGGCAGCGGGCGACTGACCTGCTCGGCCTCGAAGCCGGGGAGCACGCCTTGTCACTGACCACGTTGAACGCGCGGACCTTCGGATGGGCACTGGGCACCAGGAAAGGGGTGGTCAAGCGGACCAATCCGGAGCTACCCCGGGGCGACGAACCTTTTGAGATCATCCGCTTGGAGGACGGCGACGAAGTTGTCGGCGCGGTCGAGTTGCCGCACGAGCGGAGGCAACTCGTCTTCATCACCAGCGACGGGCAACTGCTGCATTACCCGGCGACCTCAGTGCGTCCCCAGGGCCGGTCCGGGGGCGGCATGGCCGGGATCAAGCTCGACCAGGACGCGCGGGTGGTCTTCTTTGGCTCAGGATCGCTTACGGGCGACCTGGTGGTCAGCAACGCCGGGCGCAAATCCGCCCGTGACAGCGACTTTGCTGGCAGCCTCAAGATCACTCCGTTGTCAGCTTTCCCGGAGAAGGGCCGCGCCACCGGAGGAGTCCGTTGCCACCGTTTCCTCAAAGGCGAGGACGTGCTCTATCTGGCCTGGTCCGGACCAGCCCCGGCCATCGCCGCCACCAAGACCGGCAGCCCCTCGAATCTGCCCGCGCCCGAGCCGCGCCGGGACGGATCCGGAACTCCCGCCACCCTACGAATCGCCGCCGTCGGCTCCCGCGTTCTCGGCTCCAGTTAGCCGCAAGAGACTCAAGTGTCGATACGGCCCAGTCAAGACCAATAGGTGATTCTCCAGCAATGTGCTGAAGAATTGGGGTGTCAGGCGTCGATACGTTCGGCGTCCAGGGCGTAGGCACCTTCGATCAGGAATTCCTTGCGCGGGTCTACGTCTTTGCCCATCAGTTTGGCGAAAGTCTCTTCGGCGGCGTCGGCCTCGTCGATGGTGATCCGGCGCAGGGTGCGGTAGCGCGGATTCATGGTGGTCTCGGCTAGTTGGTCGGCGTCCATCTCGCCCAAGCCCTTGTAGCGCTGCGGCTCCTTGAAAGCCTGGCCCTTCTTGGTCAACTCGGCGAGTTTACGATGGTACTCGCCGTCAGAATAGGTGTAGATGTACTTCTCTTGGCCCTTGCGCGGATTGTTCAACTCGAAGCGGTGCAACGGCGGGACGGCGGTGAACACCCGGCCGGCCTCAATCATCGGGCGCATATAGCGGAAGAACAGCGTGGCCAGCAGGCAGCGGATATGCGCACCATCGGAATCGGCGTCAGCCATGAAAATGACTTTGGCGTAACGGGCCTGGTCGATGTCGAAACTGCGCCCGGAGCCAGCTCCGACCACCTGGATGATGGACGAGCACTCGACATTCTTCAGCATGTCGGTGACCGAGGCCTTCTGCACATTGAGAATCTTGCCCCGGATCGGCAACAACGCCTGGAATTCCGAATTGCGGGCCAGCTTCGCCGTACCCAACGCCGAATTGCCCTCCACGATGAACAATTCGGTGCGATCCATATCATTGGACCGGCAGTCGGCCAATTTCGCCGGCAGGGTGGAGGACTCCAACGCGTTCTTCCGCCGCTGCGCCTCCTTGTGTGCGCGGGCTTGCACCCTGGTGCGGGAGGCCGCCACCACCTTCTCCATCACCGTACGGGCCTGAGCCCGGGTAGCGGCACGGTTGGAAGTCAGATACTCGCCCAATTCGTTCTCAACGATCTTGGCGACCAGCCGGGTGACCGGCGGGGTGCCGAGCACTTCCTTCGTCTGGCCCTCGAATTGCGGCTCGTCCATGCGCACGGTGACCACTGCGGTCAGCCCCTCCAGGACGTCCTCCTTGATGATCTCCTCACCGGATTTGACCAGCCGGGTGCCCTCCAGCGACTTGACGAACGCCCTAGTCAGCCCGCGCTCGAAGCCGGACAGATGGGTGCCGCCCTTGGGAGTGGAGATGATATTCACGAAAGAGCGCACAAAGGTGTCGTAGCCGGTCCCCCAGCGCATAGCGATATCGACGTCGAGCTGCCGCTCCACATCGGTCGGAGTCATCGCCCCGTTATCGTCCAGCATCGGAATGGTCTCGGTGAACCGATCCGTGCCACCCAGCCGCAACACATCGCTGACCGGGGGGTCGGCGGCCAGATA
>JAISCH010000108.1 GCA_031265725.1 Propionibacteriaceae bacterium | reverse complement strand
CCGGCGTTCGCCACCCTGGGCATCTTCAGCTTCCTCTTCGCTTGGAACGACTTCCTCTGGCCGCTGCTGGTCAGCAATACCGACGAGTCCCGGACCATCCAGATCGGGCTGTCGTCATTCGTCGGCCGGTACGGCACGTCCTGGAATTACCTGATGGCGGGCACCCTCACCGCCACCGTCCCGAGCATTGTGGTCTTCCTCATCTTCCAAAGAGCGCTAGTGCGCGGAATCTCCGCGACCGGACTGAAGGACTGACAGATGACAGCACCCGATTGGTTGGCGGACGCCATCTTCTACCAGATATTCCCGGACCGTTTCGCCAACGCCGACCACAGCCTCGACCCTCCCGATGTGGTGGCATGGGACAGCCAGCCCACTCGGGACAATTTCTTCGGCGGCGACCTGGCTGGCATCACTCAGCACCTGGACCACATCGCCTCCCTCGGAGTGAACGCGCTGTACCTGACTCCGATCTTCGCGGCTGGCACCAACCATCGTTACGACGCTGTCGACTATTTCAAGATCGACCACCGACTCGGCGGGCTGGACGACTTCCACGATTTGCTGGACGCCGCTCACTCCCTCGGCATCCGCGTCGTGCTGGACGCGGTGCTCAACCACTGCGGGGATCAGCATTGGGCGTTCCGCGATGTGGTGGCCAACGAGGACAGCTCGCCCTATCTGAATTGGTACTTCGTTGAGGGTTTCCCGGTCAGCGCCACGCCGCAGCCGAATTACCGCACCTGCTCTGGCTGCGCGTATCTGCCGAAATGGAATGCCTACAATCCGGAGGTCCGCAAGCACCACTACGACGTGGCGCGCTATTGGATCGAGCAGGGCATCGACGGCTGGCGGCTGGATGTGCCCTATTTCATAAATCGCACTTTTTGGCGGGGGTTCCGCGACGTTGTGAAACAGATCGATCCAGCCTTATATATCGTCGCCGAGGAATGGCGCGACCCGATGGAGTGGCTGCGCGGGGACACCGCAGACGGCACCATGAATTACACACTGCGCGAGCTGATCCTTGGGTTCACCGCTGACCGCAGCCTTGACGCTTTCGGGCTCGCTGAGGGCATGAACAGGCTGCAATACCGCATTCCCAGCGGGTATCAACGCGGGATGCTGAACCTGCTCGGCAGCCACGACACCGAGCGGGTGCTCACCCGGCACGGCGGGGATCAAGCGGCCACCCAACTTGCCTATACGCTGCTCTTCAGCGCCGAGGGCGCACCGATGATCTATTACGGGGACGAGGTGGGCCTGGCCGGGGAGAACGATCCGCTCTGCCGGGGCGCGATGCCTTGGGACGAGTCAGTGTGGTCGAAGCCGACGCTGGCGTTCATCCGCGACCTCGCTGCGGCTAGGAAGGCCTGCGCCGCGCTGCGCAGCGGGTTTCAAGATGTGACAGCACTCGACGCGGACACCGTGCTCATCACCCGGAGGGCTGCGGACTCATTGGCGGCAGCCGTCGTCCATCGCGGTCCGGGCACTCGGGTCCCTGTCGGGCGCTTGCCGGAACTCGGCCCCGACCAGCGCTGGGAGGTACTATTAGGCAGCGAGCCTGGAGCGGCAGACCTACTGATCCCCGCTGCAGGATTCGCACTCTTGGAAGCCAGGCACCGGCAAGGGAGACAATGAACGAGCGCAGAGTGACCATGAAGGACGTGGCCGCGCGGGCGCAGGTGTCCAGATCCACCGTCTCACTGGCATTCAACGACTCCGCGCGGCTTGCTGACGAGACGGTCCAGAGTGTCTTCCGGGCCGCCGCCGAGCTGGGGTACTCGCGTGATCCCATCGCTTACATGCTCCGGACGAAGAAGACCAACAGTCTCGGGCTGCTGCTGCCGCAACAACTCGACCGAGTGCTGGAGAACCCCTACTACAGCCAATTCCTGCAAGGCATCGGACAGACCTGCCAACAGGAGGGCTACACCCTGTTGTTGGTGCCGCCGCTGCGCGGGTCGATGCTAAAGACCATCCCGTACGCGGCGGTTGACGGCTTCATTGTCAGCGGCCTTGAGCGTGACCGGGGCGAAGTCGAGGCGCTTCGGCAACGCGGCACCCCCTTCGTGCTGGTGGACAGTGAATTCTATGACGGAGTGCCCAGCGTGGAGATCGATGACGCGGTTGGCACTCAGGAGGTCACCCGGCATCTTTTGGAACTGGGCCATCGCCGGATCGCCATTCTCGCTTTCGAGACCGACCGAGCAGGCGGCTATCAGGCTTGGCGTGGCTCCACGCTGCGCCGGATGCAAGGCGTGATCAGTGCCCTGGAGCCGGTTGGCCTCACCCCGGAGAGCGCGGGGATAACCGTCCTGGAAGTGCCCTGCACCCGCCTGGGCGGCGCGCAAGCGTTCACTGAACTCTGGAAGCGGCCGGACCGTCCCACAGCGATCATCGCCTTCAGCGACATAATCGCCTTCGGAGTGCTGGACACCGCCCGCGAAGCCGGAGTGTCAGTCCCCGGCGAGGTCTCCGTAACCGGTTTCGACGACTTAGCCGAGGCGAGTTGGATCAGCCCCGCATTGACGACAATCCGGCAGCCGATAACCACGAAAGGCCGCTTGGCCGCCGAATACCTAGTAGAAACCCTCACCAGTGACACGCGGCACCGTCCCGGCCATCAACTCCTGAACACCTCCCTGCTGTTGCGCCAGTCCACCGGGCCAGCACCAGATTCAAGCACCGCTTAGAGCCTTACTTGGTGGGTCATCGAGTGCTGCATCGTGGCTACCGGAC
>JAISCH010000096.1 GCA_031265725.1 Propionibacteriaceae bacterium | reverse complement strand
CGTGTGCTCTTCCGATCTAGCACGGCATGCTCGCACTGTTCCAAAATATACTTACGTAGCCCATGACTCACTGACCCGGCATCGATATAGCCATCAAGGAGATGGACAAGCACCGGGTATTCGCCATCAAGTTCCGCCCGTACCTCTAAGTCGTAGCGATATAGTCCGCGTGGATCAAGCACTCTGCCAGCTTACCCGCGTGCGGCGCTGTCCTTGGAACGGACCAGAGCGATCGGACAATGACCGTGGGCCATCAACCCCCTAGCCACTCCGCCGACAGAGTTGTTGGGGAAACTCGACTGCACCTCCAACACCAGCAAATCCAACTCCTGCGAACGCCTGACCAGCGTGTCCACCGGGTTGCCGTAGCAAATGTCCATGCTGCTGTCCACGCCCGGATATTTCTCGTTCATCGACCGCATGATCGACTCAACCCTGATCCTAGTGACATCGACAGCCTCGTCCTGCTGCTCCTGGGTCAACTCCGGAGCGGAGCGCCACCGGCTGCGAGCGGCGGACTTAACCACTGAGATCACTTGCAAATGGGTGCCGAGCCGCCTCGCCTCGTCCATGGCCCAGGGCAGGCCACGCCTTCCCTTCGCTTCGATGTTCACCCCCACTCCCATCCGCTCGAAAGCCTGCTCGGGCGGCGGGTTGCTGGCCGAGACGACGATCACCGGGCAGTGCGCGGCCCCGGCCACCCCGACCGCCGTCGATCCGACGAATTGGCTCTCCCCCTTGCTGAGCGAGCAACGCCCGAGGATCACCCGCGAGGCGAATTCGGAATATTTGACCAGCGCGGAAGCCGGATTGCCCAGCACGATCTCAGTGCGGACACGCTCTGCCGGGATGCCGCGTTCCTCGATCTCCCCGACAGCCTCGGCGATCATGTCGGAGGCATCCTGCTTGATCTCCTCCGGGTCGAAAACCACTCCCCACACCGAGTTGAGCACGGTGTCGTCCACCGCGTAGATCAGCGCTATCTCGGCATTGGTCGACAATGCCTCATTGACGCCGTAGTCGAGGGCCGCGTAGGCGTCGTCAGAACCGTCGTACCCGACCAAGATTCGCGGCGGGCCAGCGTAATTTGAAGCCATCGACTCTCCTGACTGCGCAGCGGCCACCGCGCGGCCACGGCGGCTCTTGGGAGGATTTTAGTGGACAACAGCGATCACCACCTGCATTACGGCACCGCGTCTCAACCTGGCCTGTTGCCAGCAGCCAAACACAAGACGGCTGAGAATGGGCGAATTACCTGGCAGGATTGGCCAGTAATGCGACGCAACCACCTGATTGACCTGGCCAGAGTTCTTTCGATGGCGATAGTGGTGACTTTCCACGGCCTGTTGTACTACATCACTTTGGACAATGGCCGCCCCGAAGTGATTCCCTACGCCCCCGGACCGTGGCTGTGGTACCTGAGCTGGGCGTTCTGCCTGATTCCGGTCTTCTTCGTCGCCTCCGGCTACGGGGCGGCAGCGGTGGTGGAGCGCAACGCCACCCTTGGGATCTCGTATGCGGAGTACCTGCATTCCCGGCTGCGCAAGATGCTCGGCCCGTTGACTTCCTTCCTCACGGTCTTCGTGCTGGCCAGCACTGTCCCAGCCTGGGCGGGCTATTTCGAGCCAGCGGTGGAACTCTCCAAGCGCTTCGCCCAATTGCTCTGGTTCCTGGTCGTCTATCTGTGCCTGCAAGCCGCCGCGCCACTGCTGGTACGGCTGCAGGAGCGCTACGCCGTATTGGTGACACTCGGGCTGGTCATCGCCACGATGGCTGTCGACACCATTGCCCGGGCGAGCGGTTACTGGGACCTGCACTGGCTGAACTTGGCGACAGTCTGGCCGCTGGCGTTCCAATTCGGAATCGCCTACCGGCACGGATGGTTCGTCTCGCTGTCGCGCCGGACTTTGGCGCTGATGGTACTGGCGCTGGGGGCAGTCATCTCCTGGATGGTGACCGGCCTGGGCTATCCGGCCTCGGCAGTCGGTTTCGCCGATATGCTGGTCGCCAACGTCCAGCCCCCGACCCTGGCGGCGGTTTGGATGGTCAGCGCCCAAGTCTGCCTGCTGGCCATCCTCGACAAGTCCAGAGTCTTCCGCGACCCGGACGAACGGACCCGGCACACCCTCGGGACGCTGAACGCGCTGGTGCTGTCGGTCTACCTGTGGCATATCGTCGCCATCGTCCTCGCTGGCGCGCTGCTAGCCGGTGTCACCATGCTCTGCCCGGTCCTCGCCCCAGTGACATTGAGCAGTATCGCCCTCGTCATCGGCACCTGGGCGGCGCTGATCGCCATCATCGGCCCCATCGCCCGTATCGACGCGCGGCTGGTCCCGCCCGCACCGCTGCGAATGCCGACCCTCGTCCCCACTCTGATTGGCTTCCTGCTGCTGGTCGCCGGGCTCTGGTCCGTCTGGCAATTCGGCGCGGTGCTGCATCCCGGAGCGCCGCTGGCCGGTGTCGCCGTGGCGCTGCTAGCTGTCGGCATGACCGTCATCCGGCGGATCGGACGCTGAAGTATGGCGGGTTTCCGCCCCCAAGCGCCGTGAGCGACTAATCTCTTTGCTGATATGACACCCGAATCAGGCAGGCGACAAGGAAATGGCAGCAGCTAGGACCAAGGCAGCGGAGCAACCCGTCGTGCCCATCTTCACCGCCGCGCTCTACCGCGACGGCCAGCGCATCCTCAGCACCGAGGATATCGCCGAAACCCAGCAAGCCCTGCAACGCAATCCGGGGGCGATGGCCTGGATCGGCATGTACGAGCCGTCCGAGGCGGTGTTGACCCAGACGGCGGAATTGTTCAATATCCACGAACTCGCTATCGAGGACGCGATCAAGGCCCACCAGCGACCCAAGCTCGACCGCTATGACGACATCGTGCTCACCGTGCTCTACCCGGCGCGCTACCAGGAAGGCCCAGGACAGCGCGTCGAACTCGGTGAGATTCATGTCATCACCGGCAGCAATTACGCGATCACTGTCCGGCACTGCGACATACCGATGCTGGACGGGGTGCGCGAGCGGATGGAGAGCGAGCCGAAATTGCTCAAAGCCGGGCCGATAGCGGTGTTGTACGCGGTGTTGGACGCCGTCGTCGACTTGTACCAGCCCATCATCGAGGAACTGGAAGACGATATCGAGGAGTTGGAGACCGAGGTCTTCGGTGGGAATTTCGAGCTGTCCAAGCAGATCTACCAACTGTCCCGCCAGATCGCCGGCCTGGGCCGCGCGCTGCGTTCCACTGAGCAGATAGTCGGAAACCTGATCGAGGATTTCGGCAGGGACCATGTCCACTCCCAATTGCGCGACTACCTCGCCGATGTAGCCGACCATCTCACCCATGCCCGGGAGCGCGCCGAGTCGATGCACGGATCGTTGCGCGAAATCCTCAGCGTGCAGAGCGCCCTGGTCGCCCAGCAGCAGAACGAGGAGATGCGCAAGCTCTCCCTCTCCGAGGCGGCGGAGAATTCACAGACCAAACGGATTTCCGCCTGGGCGGGCATCCTGTTCACCCCCACGATCATCACCGGCATCTACGGGATGAACTTCGCCAACATGCCTGAATTGCACTGGCCGTTGGGATACCTGTTCAGCCTGATGCTGATGGTGGGAATCGGCCTGCTCTTCTATCTCGTCTTCAAAAAGAAAAACTGGATATAACTCTCTAGCTAAGTAATGCCCGGTCGGACATCTGCCCCTTCACTGAGGCGAAGCGCTCCATCAGGTCGGAAACGGTGGTCTGTTTCTTCTGCTCGGCGTCCAATTCGAAAACGATCCGGCCCTCGTGCATCATCAACAGCCGGTTGCCCACCTTGAGCGCCTGGGTCATATTGTGCGTCACCATCAACGCGGTTAGGCCGTTCTCCGCGATGACATGTTTAGTCAGCTCGGTCACCAATTCGGCCCGCTGCGGGTCGAGGGCGGCAGTGTGCTCGTCCAGCAATAGGATGCGCGGATTGGTGAAAGAGGCCATCAACAGCGAGAGCGCCTGCCGCTGGCCCCCGGAGAGCATCCCCACCCGGATGCGCAGCCGGTCCTCCAGGCCCAGGCCGAGCACCTTCAACTCCCGCTGAAAGCGTTCCCGCCGCGAACGGCTCACTCCCGGGCCCAAGCCGCGCGTGGCACCTCTGGCCAAGGCAATGGCGAGATTCTGCTCGATAGTCAGATGCGGGCTGGTCCCGGCCTGTGGGTCTTGGAAGACTCGGGCGATCATCTTCGCCCGACGGTGCTCCTTGAGCTTGGTGACATTCTCACCGGCGATCTCGATCCGGCCGCCGTCAGCAGGCAGCGTGCCAGCGATGACATTGAGCAGAGTGGACTTCCCCGCCCCGTTCGACCCGATGACGGTGGCGAAATCTCCCGGCTCCAAATGGAGCGTGATCCCGCGCAGCGCCCGTCGCTCGTTCACCGTGCCCGCGAAGAAAGTCTTGTCCACAGCCGTCAACTGCAACATCAGATTTCCTCCTCAGCAGTCAACCCGGCACCGACTTCCACTTCGTCATCGACGCCGCTGGCTGAGGCTGGCGGAGCCGTGGCCCACGCTGGGCCGTCCGTCGGATCGGCCTTGCCCTTCTTGTTCCACCAGGGCGAGAGCGGATTGAGCGACAGCCCCTTGACTGAGGCCAGATGCGAGACGAGCAGGGCGATGATGACCAACACCGCAGAGATCAACTTCATGTCGCCGGGGTCGGCACGGAATTTGAAATCACCGAAATTGATCTCCCAGGTCAACGCCCAGAGGATGATCAGCCGGTAGAGGACTGAGCCGAGCACAGCGCCCAGCGTGGCCAAGAACATGAAACGGGTGCCGAGAATCGCGTTCCCGACGATCACCGAGGCCAAGCCCACCAGGATCAGGCCGACGCCCATCTGCGAGTCGGCTGAGCCGTTGAATTGGACGTACAGCGCCCCGGACAGGCCGACCAGGCCATTGGAGAGCATCAAGGTGACTATCTTGGTGAAGTCGGTGGAAATCCCGTCCGCCACCGCCATGCCGGGGTTGTCCCCAGTCGCCTGCACTGCCAATCCGAAATCGGTGGAGAGGAACCAGTCCACCGCCAGCTTCACCACCAGGACGATCGCTCCCAGGATGGCCACCATCTCCCAGGAGTAGAGCAGACCAGCGTCTTTGAGCGGGGTGAAGATATGGGTCAGCTTCTGACCGTCGCGCATATTTATCCCGATATTGGGACCCCACATGATGCGCAGATTGATCGAGTACAGGGCGATCATGGTGAGGATCGAGGCCAGCAGGCCGTCTATCCTCAGCTTGGTGTGCAGCAGGCCGGTGATCAGCCCGGCCAGCGATCCGGCGACGAATCCCGCCCCGGTGGCGAGATAGGGGTCGGTTCCATTGAAGATCAGGATCGCCGCTGTGCCG
>JAISCH010000086.1 GCA_031265725.1 Propionibacteriaceae bacterium | reverse complement strand
AGCGCTGACGGTGGTCGCCAAGTGATTTAGCCGGACGACGACCAGGGGTCATCCCTTGGATCAAAAGAAATGACCAACTTGGCCTCCGAAAACCGGGGGCCAAGTTGGTTTCCGGGCTGTCAGCGGCTATTCGGTGCCCAGATAGGCCTCGACGACGCGCGGGTCTTTGGCCAGTTCAGTCGCCGGACCGGAGAGGGTCACGCTGCCGGTGTCCAACACGTAGGCGCGATTGGCTATCCGCAGCGCGGCTTTGGCGTTCTGCTCCACGATCAGGATGGTGGTGCCCTGGGCGTTGACAGTGCGGATGATCTCCATCACCTGATTGACCATCAACGGGGCCAGCCCCATTGACGGCTCATCCAGCAGCAGCAGCTTCGGAGCGGAGATCAGCGCCCGGCCAATGGCCAGCATCTGCTGTTCGCCGCCGGAGAGTGTCCCGCCCTCTTGCTGACGGCGTTCCTGCAGCCGGGGCATCAGCGCGTAGACCTGTTCGATCCGCTGCCGGATGGCTCGCTTGTCCTTGACCCGGTAGCCGCCGAGGAGCAGATTCTCCTCCACCCGCATAGTCGAGAAGATGCGCCGTCCCTCCGGGACTTGGACGATGCCTTGCCCGACGAGGTCGTGCGGGGCAATGTGGGTAATATCTTTTCCCGCCCAAGTCATCGTCCCGGCGCTGGGACGGACGATGCCGGAGACCAGGTTGAGCGTGGTCGACTTGCCCGCTCCGTTGTTGCCCAGCAGGGAGACGATCTCGCCCTCCTCGACGCTGAAGGAGAGGCTGTGCAGGGCTTGGATGCGGCCGTAGAAGACATCCGCGTCGGTGACTTCGAGCCAGCTCATTTGTCCTCCTCGCTCGCGCCGAGATAGGCCTCTATCACCAGCGGGTCGTTGCGGATCTGCTCGGGAGTGCCGTCGGCTATCTCCTTGCCGTAGTTGAGCACGATGATCCGCTCGGAGATATCCATCACCAGACCCATGTCATGCTCGATCAGGATGATCGAGATGCCCAGGTCGCGGATGCGGCGGATGAGGTCGATCAACTGCCGTTTCTCGGAATGGTTCAGACCAGCGGCCGGCTCGTCCAGCAGTAGCACTTTGGGCTGGGTGTTGAGGGCACGGGCGATCTCCACCCGGCGCTGCTCGCCGTAGGGGAGCTGGGTGACGTAGAGGTCCACGTCGCCCCGGAAGCCGACGAAGTCCAGCCAGAACCGCGAGTCCTCCTCGCATTTGCGCTCGGATTTGCCGAAGGCGGGAGTGTGCAAGAAGGCGTCGAACCAGTGCTGCCTCATCCGGGAGTGCGCCCCGGTCTTCACGTTGTCCAGGATGGACATCTCTTTGAACAACCGCAGGTTCTGGAAGGTCCTAGCCATGCCCATCTGGGTGATCCGGGACGGACTCCTCCGGATGATGGACTGCCCGAGGAAACGGATATCGCCGGAGTTGGGACGGTAGAAACCGGAGATGCAGTTGAACGCCGAAGTCTTCCCCGCGCCGTTCGGCCCGATGACCGAGATGATCTCGTCGGGGTGGACCCGCATATTCAGTCCGTCCACGGCAGTGACGCCGCCGAAGCGCAGCACCAGGTCGCTGACCAGCAGCAGGGTGTCCTGGGCGACGGTGGTGTCGCCGACGGCCAGATACGGATGCGTCACGACTCCACCTCCGGGCTGGCTGCCGCAGCGGATTTTCGCTTGGCGGCTCTGTCCCGCGACCAGGGCAGCAGCGAGGTGGACGGCCACAAACCCTTGGGCCGGAAGAGCATCACCGCCAACAGCATGATGCCGAAGAGCAGGTAGCGGTTTTCCCAGACATCGCGCAACAGTTCGGGAGCCAAGGTGATGAACAGTGCCCCGAGCACCACTCCGGGCACTGAGCCCATGCCGCCGATGACCACTGCCATCAGCACCAGGGCGGATTGGAGGAATTGGAAGGAGGTGGGCGAGACGGTGGTGATCAGCGAGGCGTTCAACTGACCGGCCAACCCCGCCCAGACCGCGCCGATGATATAGGCGGTGATCTTGGTGGTGTAGGCGTTGATCCCCATCGCCTCGGCGGCATCCTCGTCGTCGCGCACCGCCTTCCAGGCCCGTCCCAATCGGCCTTTGGCGAGTCTGGGGATGCCGACGAAACCGAGCAGTATGACGATGATCGCCACGAAGTAGTAGAGCACGACCCGGCCGTTGAAATAGAGCCCGCCCAGACTGATCCCGTCGTTGAAGCTCCAACTGCCGAACGACCAGGTGGGGATGCCGAAAATCCCAGACGGCCCGCCGGTGATCTCCAGGTTCTGAGCGGTGAAGCGGATTATCTCTCCGAAACCCAGGGTGACGATGGCCAGGTAGTCGGAACGCAGCCGCAGCGTTGGGCCGCCGATGATGACCCCGGCGATGATGGCGGCCACCACCACGGCGGGGATCGTCGCCCACATCGGCCAGCCGAATCGGGTGGTGAGGATGCCGGAGGTGTAAGCGCCCACCGCGTAGAACGCCACATAGCCCAGGTCGAGCAGCCCGGCGTAGCCGACGACGACGTTCAGCCCGAGCGCCAGCAGGATATAGATCAGCGCTTGGGTGGAGAGCTGGATGACGTAGTTGTCGATGGTGATGAAGGGCAGCGCGAAGACGAAGACGACCAAGGCTATCGCCATGATCCGCAGCACGCCCTTGTCGGAGGCCCAACTGAATTTGGATTGGAGTCCGGGAACTAGGCTGGTCATCTCACATCCTCTCCGTGACCCGCTCGCCCAGGATGCCGGTCGGCCGGAGGGTGAGGAAAAGGATTAGGAAGCCGAAAGCGAAGACGTCCTTCCATTCGGTGCCGAGATATTTGGAGCCGATGGCTTCGAGCAGGCCCAGGGTCAGCCCGCCGAGCATCGCGCCGTAAAGATTGCCGATGCCGCCGATCACTGCTGCGGTGAAGGCCTTCAAGCCGAGCAGGAAACCCATCATGAAGTCGATTGAGGAGTAATACGCGCCGTGCATGACCCCGGCCACGCCCGCCAGGGCCGAACCGATGAAGAAGACCCGGGAGATGGTGCCGTTGACGTTGACACCCATCAGCGTTGCGGCGCGCTGGTCGAGCGCGATGGCCCGCATCGCCCGGCCCTCGCGGGTCTTGCCGATGTAGAGGGCGAGCACCGCCATCAGCGCCACCGCGATCACCATCAGCAGGATTTGGGATCCGTTCAATTCCGCGTCGAAAATCTGGATTCGCTCAGTGATCTGGTTGAGAGACACCGGCCAAGCCTCCTGGTTGGTCAACCGGCCGCTCATCGGCCAGGGCTGCGGGTCGGGGCCCCAGAACTGGCGCACCCCGTACTCCAGGAAGAAGGACATGCCCACCGCCGTTATCAGCACGGATAATCGCGGCGCGGTGCGCAGGGGTCGGTAGGCGAGTGCTTCGATCAACATGCCCAGGCAGCCGGTGGCTAGAGCGGCCAAGACCAGCGCGATGAACAGTGCGCCGATCCCCAGGCCGCCGATGCCGGGAATCGCGGTGAGCAGCGTCATTCCGATGAACGCGCCGAACATGAAAACATCGCCGTGGGCGAAGTTGAGCAATTTGATGATGCCGTAGACCATCGAGTAGCCCAAGGCGATCAAGGCATAAAATGAACCGATGAACAGGCCGTTGAGGATTACCTGTGTCAACTGAATCTCCTAATGCGTTTACGCATCACTGCTGTAAAGCCGGGTATCGGCTCCTGCGAAGCCTCATGCACTCAATCGGCTCATCCACGAACATAAATGCTCGGCATTCGCCACAATCGTGCCTAACCGGACCTCCTCACAATAGAGGAGG
>JAISCH010000312.1 GCA_031265725.1 Propionibacteriaceae bacterium | reverse complement strand
GGCGCGAATCTGTTGCAGGGAGACCCCGGCGTCGATGAGTCGCTTGATGACCTTCAAGATGAGCAGGTCGCGGAAACTGTAGAGGCGTTGGGTGCCCGACCCCTCGGCGGAGCGGATTTCCGGTGCCACCAGCCCGGTGCGTGCCCAATAGTCGAGTTGGCGGTAGGTTATGTCGGCGGCGCGGCATGCCACCGGCCCGCGGAATCCGAGGTCTTCCGGGATGGGTGAGAAGTCACCATCGAACAAGGAGTCCTGTTGGGCTTTCAATGCAACCTCACCTTCACGTCATCGCGTAGGTACGACGTTAATAGCCGGGTTCTCCACTGGTCAACAACACGCCGGACCGAATTCCAACCCGGCTGAAGTCTAAAGTCATCCATTAGGGTCCGTCCGAGCTGAAATCCGTCGGTTCCACCGAGTCGAGGAATTCCCGGAAACGCTCAACCTCTTGGGCAGCTTCCGGGAGGATGCCAGCAGCCGCCAGCACCTCCTCGTCGCAGGTGATCCGGCAACCGGCCAGGAAGGACAAGGCGATGGCATCGGTCGGCCGCAAACCGAATTTGAGTTTGTCGACGGTGATCTCGGTGAAGAATCTGCCGTCTTCAAAGCCAGTGATGGAGATCGCCTCCAACTTGTGCCCGAAAGCGGTCAGCAATTCGGTGAGCAGGACTTGGGCGGAGCTGACTTCAGCCTTAGACGCCTCGGTCGCTGCCACTATCGCCGTCATACCGTCGAAATTGGTCCAAATCGGCAGCAGCCGGTCCCCACCCACCTCTTGCAGCACGATGAGCGGCGGCTCTCCCCCGGTGTTCACGCGCAATTCAAGCAGGCGCAATTCGTGGGTGGTCATTGCGACAGATTCATCCGCAGCACTGCCGCGTGCGCGTGCAGCACTAGTTGCATGACCTCGCTGGGGACCTGGCGGGCGGTTGGGGTGCGGCGCAGATAAGGCGTCACCGCCTGCTCGATCAGGCCGACTTCTCGCTCAGCGGCCTGCTTGACCACGCGCAGATGCCGGGCGTCCATCCCGTAAGGCGCCAATTTGCGGGCGATCACCGCGATGGTGAGCTGGTCCCGGCCGTAGTAGACGGTGCCGCGCCGAGGGGCGATCAGCCCGGCCCGCTCCAATTCGGTCAGCGCCGACTCAGTCAGCCCGCTGGCGTTCAACAGATCGCGCCGGGTCATCCGGATGGCGCGTTTGGGAGGGACGGCTTTCGTGGGCGCGACGTCCTGGACTATGTCCGGCTTGACGTCGGGTATCGGCTCGCCGTGGTCGAGCGAGGCGAGATTGTCTTTGATCACTTTGAGCGGCAGGTAATGATTCTTCTGCGCGTCGAGCACATAGCGAAGCCGCTCGATATCGGATTCGGCGTAGCGCCGGTAGCCGGACGGCGCGCGCTCGGGAGAGATCAGTCCCTCCGCCTCCAGGAAGCGGATTTTCGAGATGGTTACATCGGGGTACTCAGCCTTCAGCAAGGCCATCACTTGACCGATGCTCCGCAAGCCAATTGCCATTACTGACCTGGTCGGTTATCGAAGAAGATCATCCGGAATTTGCCGATCTGCACGGTGTCTCCCCGGCGCAGGGCAACATCCCCGTCGATCAGGGTCTGGTTGACGTAAGTGCCGTTCAGGCTGTTCTCGTCCTGCACCCAGACATAGCCGTCCCGCTTAGTGAAGCGGGCGTGATGGCGGGACACCGTAATGTCGTCGAGGAAAATGTCGCAGCGGGGGTGCCGTCCCGCAGTGGTGACCTCGCCGTCGATCAGGAAACGCTCCCCGGATTGGCTGCCCCGCACCACCATGAGCATCGCCAGACCCTCTGGCAACGCGTCGATGGCGTCTTCCGCGTCTTGGCCCAATTCCTCAAGGCCGATATCCTCGGACATGGAAATAGTCTTAGTGGTGTCGCCGCTGGCCTCATCCAAGCTGGCACCACAGTGCGGGCAGAAATGGCTCTCCACCGCCACTTCGTATCCACAAACCGGGCAAGTAGTCCGCATCACCCCTCCTCGCTGCTATAGCGGCTTTTCAGTCCACCGCGATCTTGGCGTATTCCTCAGCGTCAAGTAGACCTTCGATCTCTCCTGGCTCAGCCAATTCGATATCGAATAGCCATCCGTCCCCGTAGGGATCGGAATTGATCGTCTCTGGCGCAGTCTCCAGCAGCTCATTCACAGCGGTGACTTCCCCGGTCACCGGGGAATATACGTCGGAAACGCTCTTGGTCGACTCCAACTCTGCCACCGCGTCACCAGCGTTGACCGATTCGCCAACCTCCGGCAAGGAGACATAGACAATGTCGGAGAGTGCGTCGGCGGCGAACTGGGTGATGCCGATCCGGGCGGAATTCTCCGACCCCGACCGCAACCACTCGTGTTTGTCCGTGTAGCTCAAATCGTCAGGAAACACGTTAACTCCTTGCCTCTACTTCATAGTTAGAAACAACATACCGAGATTTCTAGCGTAACGCTATCAGGCTACTGGAAACCTTCTAATTACGGTTAAACCTTGCCGCAGATAAAGCAGCGCCGACCACCAATAGAGGCCAGTCCCCCAGATGGCACAAGTCCAGCCGATGATCCGGAACCCCAACTGCCACGGCTCGTCGCCATGGCCGAGCAGCACACACGGGAAGGCGTAGAGCAATAGGAAGGTCGCCGCCTTGCCGAGGAAATGCACCGGCAGGCTCATGAACCCTCGCCTTCGCAAAGCCGGGCCGAGGCAGATCAGCAGTGTCAACTCCCGGGCGACCAGCAATGCCACCCACCACCAGGGCACGATCTCCCGGATCAACAGCCCGACGAGGGTGGCCAGGATATAGAGCCGATCCGCTGCCGGGTC
>JAISCH010000303.1 GCA_031265725.1 Propionibacteriaceae bacterium | reverse complement strand
CTGTCACCAGGCACAATAGACGTTTTCGGGTACGCGCCCCAGCGAGTTTCCGACCCGCTGCAAGCCGCTGCCAGCACGGTTTTGCCGCATCCGTACGCCGTGATCGGGACCGACAAGCTGCGCGCCGGGCTGGAGTGGCTGGCCCAGCTACTCGGCCAGGAAACGTTGACCGGCGATGTCAGTCACAACTGGCTGCTGCCCACTGCTGTCGGGGCGATCCGTCCGAGTTGCCTGGTCCCGCCCAGTATGGCTGCCGGGCAGGACGGGGCTGAAGTCGTGCTCGGCTTCGCCCAACTCAAGGATTTTCCCGTCGCTTTGATCGCCGGGAATCTCGGAGCCAGGCCAGTGGTGTTGGATTTCCCAGCCCGCGCCGGAGAGCAGGAATGCAGCCCGGTGACTTACGCCCGGGCCTTCGATGATCCCAGTTTCCGGGAACGCTTCGTAGCTGCTGCAAAGCCGTTGCTGAAAGCCGGTGAACGGGTCGCTATGCCAGCGGTGCTCGGCCTACAGGACGCCCAGGTGTGCGCAGAACTCGCCGCCCAGTTGGAGGCGGTGCTCTTTGAAGTTGCCACGCCGCCGCCAAGCGTGCCGGGGTTGCGACTGAACACCGCGTTGCTGGAGCGGGCCAAGGCAGCCGGAGTGCGGATGCTGAACGGTTCGCGGGCGGTCGGATTCCGTTCGGAGAAGGATCGCGTCAACGCTGTCAAAATCGCGGCTGCGGGCAGTCCGGAATACCTGCGGGCCGATGCCTTCGTCCTGGCCAGTGGCGGTTTCGAGTCGCAGGGATTGCTGATGGACTCCTATGGCGCTATCAGCGAGCCGCTATTCGGGCTGCCGGTGTCAGTGCCGGAAGCCGCCGTTTTCCAGTCCGATTTCTGGGCCGACCATCCGCTGTTACGCGCCGGAGTGTCCGTTGACTCCGAAATGCGCCCATTGGCTGCCGATGGAGAGCCGAAATATCTGAATCTGCGCGCTGCAGGCGGCGTCATCGCCGGTGCGAACCGGATTCGAGAACTGTCAGGGGACGGTATCGCTATCGGATCGGCTTGGGCTGCGGCCAAGTCGTTGAGCCGGGAAGGAGCCTGACATGACTGAACTCGTCGGCCACGCTTTCGCCCGGGCCAGTCTCGACCACTGCCTGAAATGCACGATCTGTGAGACCCAATGCCCGGTGGCGGCGGTGACTCCGCTCTTCCCCGGCCCCAAGTACGTCGGCCCGCAGGCCGAGCGCTTCCGGGCCGGGCTGCCGGTGGACCGCAGCGTTGACTATTGCTCCAGTTGCGGCACGTGCACGCTGGTTTGCCCGCAAGGGGTGAAAATCGCTGAGTTGAATTCGCAGGCCAGGGCGGCGATGAAAGCTGGGCATATGCCGTTGCGCGACCGGCTGATCTCCCAGACTACGCTGATGGGCACGGTGATGACCCCGTTCGCCGGATTGGCGAACTGGGCCTTGGACAACCGGCCGATCCGGACAGTGGTCGAGCACACCTTCGGCATCCACCGCGACGCGCCCATGCCGCCTGCCCAGTCGCAGAGCTTCATGGGCTGGTGGAAACGGCGTCCCCAGGTTCAGCGGGACGCTCCGCGCGGCCAATTGGTCTTCTTCCACGGCTGTGCGGGCGGCTATTTCGAGGTGGAGACCTCCAAATGCGCCGTCGAGGTCTTGGAATTCTTGGGCTACCAGGTCATCGTTCCCGAGCAGGGCTGTTGCGGGCTGGCCATGCAGTCGAACGGGCTTTACCGGCAGGCCAGTGCTGCGGTGACGAAATTGGCTGGAAAGCTGCTCCAAGGCGAGCTGCCCATCGTTTCCGCATCGGGTTCTTGCACCGGGATGCTCAAGCACGAGGCGCGCGAGATCATCGGAGTCGATGCCGCCGAGGTGGCTGAGGCCGGACGCCGAATCCGTGACATCATGCAGTTCTTGTGGGATTTGCATGAGGCCGGTGAGTTGTCGACAGCTTTCGCCCCGATCAATAAACGCCTGCTCTATCACGCGCCGTGCCAGTTGAAGAGTCAGGGCATGGGCATGCCCGCGCTGGATGTGCTTAGGCTCATTCCCGGCCTGGAAGTGGACGAGTCGGGCGTGCCCTGCTGTGGCATCGCCGGTACGTACGGGCTGAAGAAGGAGAAATATCAGATCGCCCAAGCCGTCGGGAAGCCGCTGTTCGACCAGGCCAAGACGCACGACCTGGTGGTCTGCGACACCGAGACCTGCCGTTGGCAGATTCGCAAGAGCGCTGGCGTACGGACGGAGCATCCCATCATGGCCGTCCATCAGGCGTATGGATTGGGCCAGGCAATACATTGATTAACTCACTAGGCGACTGAGCTATTGGCGAATGGGCCGTTTAGTTTTCTCTAGGTAAAGTTGTCGCATGGATTGGTTATTGCCGCTGGTTTGCGGGGTAATGGTCGGGCTGATGCTCGGCTGTGGAATCGGCGCGTCTTGGGGCGGCGGCCAAGGCAGACAAAAAGCCCAATGGGAGTACTACAAGGGCAGATATCAGTCCTCAGTGGAAACCATGCTGGAAGAAGCCGTCGTCGACCGGGAAAAGTTACGCGCATTGCGCGACTCCGGCGAACCAGACGCGATCATAAAAGCCACCAGATTCCTGCAGACCTACGAACCAGTCCCCCTCCGCGCAGCAGCGGAATTCGTCAGACGGATTTAATTCCCATTCCGCGAAGTTCCGCTCTGCCGGAGCAGAGATTTTGCCGGGACCACAGGCGGGCAGAACGCGGCACTCGTCCAATGGTCCAGAGTCATTTGGCTGGCTTCGTTCTCGCTACTTCAGCCCAGAGCGGATGAAGGCGTCTACTACGTAGCGTTGTAGGAACAGGTAGATTACGAAGACGGGGAGGCAGGCCAGGCCGGCGGCGGCCATCACGGCTCCCCAGTTGTTGCCTTCGGCGGAGAGGAAGCTGCGCACACCTACCTGCACGACGGCGGTCGACTTCTGCAGGATCAGGGTGGGCCAGAGGTATTCGTTCCATGCTGTGATGAAGAGCATGATGCCGAGCGCGGCCAGGGCGGGTTTCATATTGGGGACGATCACCCGCCAGAGCGTGCCCCAGCTTGAGCGCCCGTCCACATGGGCGGCGTCGACCAGCTCTTTGGGGAAGGCCTGCATGTGTTGCCGCAGCATCAGCACCGCGAACGCGGAGCACAGTTGCGGGATGACCACGCCAGTCACAGTGTTGAGCAGCCCGAGCCGGGAGACCAACAGATAATTCGGGATCATGGTGACCTGGAACGGCACCAGCCACGACCCGACGAAGAGCAGGTAGAGCAGCTTCTTGCCCCGGAATTGCCACATCGAGAATCCGTAGGCGGCCAGGGTGGCCACCAAGAGTTGCCCGACTGCGATGGACAGGGCCATGACGAAGGTGGTCGCCAACATATCCGCCATCGGGATGGTCTGCCAGACGTAGCTGAAATTCTCCACGCTCAGCGGCCAGGGCAGCAGGCTCAACGACAGTGCGTCGCCGGGAGAGCGGAAAGCGGTTGCGAACAGCCAGTACACCGGAAAGATGCTGAATAGCGCGATCACCGTCAGGGTCACATGTCCGGCGGCGAGGTGCCCCCGGCTGTAGGCGCCGACTGGCAGGTCACGCTCAGCCTGGCGTTGGGTGATCCGGGGCTGAACGCGCCGGGCCGGGGAGACGGACAGCGCCGCCGGTCGTACCGCCACGGCTGGAATGGTTACGAAAGTCATTTTCGGTCCTAATCGTCGTAG
>JAISCH010000334.1 GCA_031265725.1 Propionibacteriaceae bacterium | reverse complement strand
TGCGGTATTGGCCGCCGCCGCGCTGATCGCCATCGTGGACTGGGGCGGGCTGATCATGAATTGGAGCTTCCTGTCGATGGGCCTGCGCGGCACGGTCGCGTTCGGGCCCTTGCTGGCGGCACTGTTGCTGGCTGGCCGGATTCGTCCGAATTTCGCGCTGACCGCGATGGTGCTGGGACCGCTGGTCACCGCGCGGGGAGTGTGGCTGCTGCCCGCTGGCATCGATCCAGTCTGGCTGGGCGCGGGAAGCGCGTTGGCAGTGCTGGCGCTGGGCTTGGCCAGGCGGCACTAGCCAGAATTTTGCTATTGAATAAGTATTTCTACGCACGCTACGCTTTTCTTAGGGAGGTAGCGGTATGCAAGAAGACGGCGTTGTCAAGCACAGAATTGCAGACAGTGAGTTGGACCGAGTGGCTAGTAGGCTGCGCCGGTTGGTAGACCTGTGTCGGTGGCCGATTTTGGAAGACGCTTGCGAGGGCATATCCTATGCCGCGCTCAATGCCGCCAGTGCGTCCAGATTGCTCTTGGTGGCGCAACGCCTTGATGAGCGCAACGCGGCCACCGACGCCAGCCTGACCCAGATGGCCGACCAATTGGACGCCACCGTTCGTTTCGCCAGTGCCGAGCAAACGCTGTTGGTTCCCAGCAAGGACTTCGCCCACGCCGACGTGTGCGTGGGATAGCTCCGGGTCATGGTCAGTTGGTCCGACGTGAAGAAGTGGGATCCCGTTCCCTGGGACGATCTGTGCGCGGACCTGCGCAATGCCCACGACTCAGTGGTCGAGCAGCAGCAATGCCTGCGCGATGCGTTGGAAGAGCTAGGGACCGAGTATTCGACGGCGGCGGTGCGGGCGGACGACCTGGAAGCGGCTTGCACCGAACTCGACTCGCAGGCCAGCGACCTGGATTACCTGGCCTGCGCCACCAAGGACTTAGCCGACGCGGTCTGGGAAGTGCGGACAGCGGTCAGGAATGCGCACACGGTGGTGGTTGGCTACCGTGAATTGTCCATCACTTCCGCCGGAGACGTGATCTGCGCCCCGGCCAACTCCGGCGACGACGGTTACGCCCGGCAGCTCCGCGACGCGCAAGCCGAAGCCAATGGGCATATCTCGGCCGCCCTGCGGATCGCCGCCGACGCCGACCAGATCTACTTCACGAAATTGCTCACCGTCCACGACGATTTCAACGCCGTCGCGTCCGGTCTCTTCCCACAATGACTGCTGACGACAAAAACCGGCCAGAAGCGATTTGAGACCCCAACTGCGTCCCCCTTCTCAGACCAAGCACCTACAAGTGCCCAGAACAGCCTTTCCGGGCGAATAAGAGCCAATTAAACCGCGTTGGATACGTAATTTTCACCGGCATCAGGATAGAATAGGGATGGCTTCCAGGAGTTCTGGAGCCAAATCGAGTCAAAGCCGCCGACGCGAGCCGCAGTACGACTGCTGGCGAGAACGTTTGGCGGCATTGTCTTGGAATGACGCTTGGGAGGACGAGTGACAGTTAGCGAGGCGCATGGAGCCACCGCCGAAATCGTGGAGCAGGCCGCGCATGTGGCCGAGGGCGCTTACGACGCTGGAGCGATCAAGGTGCTGGAGGGCCTGGAGCCAGTGCGCAAACGCCCCGGCATGTATATCGGCTCCACTGGCGAGCGTGGCTTGCACCATCTGGTCTACGAAGTCGTGGACAACTCGGTGGACGAGGCGTTGGCCGGGTACTGCGACACCATCGAGGTCCGGCTCCTCCCCGGTGACGGCGTTCAGGTGGTTGACAACGGGCGTGGCATCCCAGTGGCGATGCATCCCAGCGAGGGAGTCTCCGCGCTCACCGTTGCGCTCACCAAATTGCACGCCGGTGGCAAATTCGGCGACGGCGGCTACAAGGTCTCCGGCGGCTTGCACGGCGTGGGCGTGTCCGTGGTCAATGCGCTGTCCGACGAGCTAACCGCCGATGTCTACCGCGACGGCTACCACTGGCAGCAATCGTTCAATCTCGGCGACCCGAAAGGCGAATTGGCCCGCTTGGAGCAGACTGACCAGCGCGGCACCACGATCACCTTCTACGCCAGCCCGACCGTTTTCGAGACGACGCACTACTCCTTCGAGACGCTGTCCACCCGCTTCCGCGAGATGGCCTTCCTCAACAAGGGGCTGACCATCTCGCTGATTGACGAGCGGCCGCGCAATGACGACGACGAGGAAGTCGCCAGCACCCGGAAGAAGACCTTCCGCTACGACAACGGCCTGGTCGACTACGTCCGGTACCTGACCGGCTCGAAGGACACCATCGGCTCGGTGATCGCCATCGAGGCGGTGTCGGCCGAGCAGCGGATGAGCCTTGAAGTGGCTATGCAGTGGAATATCTCTTTCACTGAGTCGGTGCACACCTTCGCCAACACCATCAACACCCATGAGGGCGGCACCCATGAGGAAGGCTTCCGCGCCGCGTTGACCAATACGGTCAACAAGTGGGGCGAGACCTGGGGGATGATCAAGAAGAAGGACGACCGGGTCTCCGGCGACGATATCCGCGAGGGCCTGACCGCCATCGTCTCGGTGAAGCTGGCCGAACCGCAGTTCGAGGGGCAGACCAAGACGAAGCTGGGCAACACCGAGGCGCGTTCCTTCGTTCAAAAAGTGGTGAACGACCTGCTCGGCGACTGGTTCGAGCGCAATCCGTCCGAGGGCAAAGACATAGTGCGCAAAGCCCAGGCGGCGGCTTCGGCCCGAATCGCCGCCCGCAAGGCCCGCGACCTGGCCCGTTCCCGCAAGGGGCTGCTCTCCGGGGCTGGCGAGTACGGCAAGCTGGCCGACTGCTCCTCTACGGAACCGGGCGAGTGCGAGGTGTTCATCGTTGAGGGCGATTCGGCCTCCGGCTCGGCCAAGGGCGGCCGCGACCCGCGCATCCAGGCGATCCTGCCCATCCGGGGCAAGATTTTGAACGTCGAGAAGGCCCGGCTGGACCGCATCCTGCAGAACCGGGAGGTGGCGGCGATCGTCAACGTGCTGGGCACCGGCGTCCAAGACGATTTCGACATCGACCGGCTGCGCTACCACAAGATCGTGCTGATGGCCGACGCCGACGTGGACGGCGCCCATATCCGGACCCTGCTGCTCACGCTGTTGTTTCGCTTCATGAAGCCGCTCATCCAGGGCGGGTTCGTCTATCTGGCCCAGCCGCCGCTGTTTAGGCTGCGCTGGTCGAACGCCCCGCACGAATTGGCCTACGGGGACGAGGAACGGGACAAGCTGCGCGACGCCGGTCTGGAGGCGGGCAAGAAGCTGCCGAAAGACAATCCGATCCAGCGTTACAAAGGCTTGGGCGAGATGAATCCGGAGGATTTGTGGGACACCACGATGGACCCGGAGAAACGCACCCTGCTGCAAGTCACCTTGGACGACGCGGCGGCGGCCGACGAGATGTTCACCGTGCTGATGGGCGAGGATGTGGACCAGCGCAAGCAATTCATCCAGCGCAACGCCAAGGACGTTCGTTTCCTAGACATTTGATCCCCGCAAAGGGCCTTGGAATATGAGAGTTATCACTGAGAGCTATAGATGAGCGAATACGACGAGACAGAGATTGCGGCCGAGCCGGAGACCCCGCAGGCGCTGGCCCCCACCATCGGCAAGGTCGATGAGATCGATCTGAAAGAGGAGATTCAGCGCTCCTACCTGGACTATGCGATGAGCGTCATCGTCGGCCGGGCGCTGCCCGATGTCCGCGACGGCCTCAAGCCGGTGCACCGGCGGGTGCTCTATGCGATGTACGACGGCGGCTATCGTCCCGATCGGGGCTGGAACAAGTGTTCCCGCATCGTCGGTGATGTGATGGGCCGCTTCCATCCGCATGGCGACTCGGCGATCTACGACACCTTGGTCCGGTTGGCGCAGAAGTGGGTGATGCGGGCTCCGCTGGTCTCCGGGCAGGGCAACTTCGGCTCCCCCGGCAACGACCCAGCCGCCGCCATGCGCTACACCGAGTGCAAGATGGCGCCGTTGAGCATGGAGATGGTCCGCGATATCACCGAGGACACCGTTGACTTTCAGCCCAACTACGACAATAAGGAAAAAGAGCCGGTGGTGCTCCCGGCGCGCTTCCCGAACCTGTTGGTCAACGGATCGACCGGTATCGCGGTGGGGATGGCGACCAATATCCCCACCCACAATCTGCGCGAGGTGGCCGAGGCCGTGCAGTGGCTGCTGGAGAATCCGGAAGCCAGCAAAGAGGAAATCCTGGAAGCCGCCATGCAGCGGGTCAAAGGCCCCGACTTCCCCAATGGCGCGCTGATCGTCGGCCGGAAAGGGATCGAGGACGCCTATCGCACCGGGCGCGGCTCGGTGATCATGCGGGCGGTCATCGACATAGAGGAGGACGCCAAGGGCCGCACCCTGTTGGTGGCCACCGAATTGCCGCATATGTGCAACCCGGACAATCTGGCCGAGAAGATCGCCGGGCTGGTGAAGGCTGGCAAACTCAACGGCATCGCTGATATCCGCGACGACTCGTCCGGACGGACCGGGCAGCGGCTGGTGATCACGCTCAAGCGGGACGCCGTGCCGCGAGTGGTGATGAACAATCTCTACAAGCACACCGCGCTGCAGGACACCTTCGGCTGCAATATGCTCGCCCTGGTCGATGACGTTCCTCGGACGTTGCGGCTGGACCAGTTCATCTCCTATTGGGTGAAGCACCAAGTCTCAGTCGTCCAGCGGCGCACCGCCTATCGGCTGGCCGAGGCGGAGAAGAGCGCCCATTTGGACCGGGGCCTGGTCAAGGCGTTGAACCGGCTGGACGAGGTGCTGGCGCTGATCCGGTCCAGCCGCGATGTGGAGGCCGCCCGGGAGGGGTTGAAGGCGCTGCTTGAGGTGGACGACCTGCAGGCGATGAACATCCTCAACACCCAGTTGCGCCGCTTGGCCGCGCTGGAGATTCAGCAGATTCTGGACCGTTTGGCCGCTATCGAGATCAAGATCGAGGACTTCAAAGACATTCTGGCCAAGCCGGAGCGCCAGCGGAAGATCATCTCCGAGGAGCTGGCCGAGATCGTTGACAAGTATGGCGAGGACCGGCGTACCCAGATCATCTCCGCCGACGGCGACCTGTCCGACGAGGATTTGATTCCCGACGACGAGATGGTGGTCACTATCACCCGGGGCGGCTACGCCAAACGTACCCGTACCGACCTCTACCGCACGCAGAAGCGCGGCGGCAAGGGAGTCAGAGGCGCGGCGTTGCGAGTGGACGACGAGGTCGAGCACCTGTTTGCCACCACGAATCACCAGTGGATTTTGTTCTTCACCAATTTGGGCCGGGTCTATCGGTCGAAGGTGTGGCAGTTGCCCGAGGCCGGGCGCGACGCCAAGGGTGGGCATGTGGCCGGGTTGTTGTCCTTCCTGCCGGATGAGCGGATCGCGCAGGTCTTGACCTTGCGCGGTTACGACGACGCGCCGTACCTGCTCTTGGCCACCAAGTACGGCCTGGTCAAGAAGACCGAGCTGCGGGCGTACGACTCGCCTCGGCAGGCCGGGGTGATAGCAGTCAATTTCCGCAATGCCGACGACGAGTTGATCGGCGCGGAATTGTGCAGCGATGCTGACGATGTGCTGTTGATTTCGCGCAAGGGGCAGGCGATTCGTTTCTCCGCCGACAACGACCAGTTGCGGCCGATGGGCCGGGCGACTTCCGGGGTGACCGGGATGAAGTTCCGTCCGGGCGACGAATTGCTGTCGATCTCGATCATCGGGGCGGATATGCCCGAGGACGACCGTTACGTGTTCACTGTCACCGATGGCGGCTTCGCCAAGCGGACGGCGGTGTCGGAGTACCGGTTGCAGGGCCGGGGCGGCTTGGGCATCAAAGCGATGAAGCTCAACGAGGACCGTGGGTCACTGGTCGGCGGGCTGGTGGTCAGCGAGTCCGACGAGGTGATCGCCATCAAATCTTCCGGCCAGGTGATTCGTTCCGCTGTGGTGGAGGTGCCGGCCAAGGGGCGGGACACGATGGGAGTGAAGTTCGTCGCCGTGGCCGACCAGGACGCCGTATCGGTGATCGCGCTCAACCCGGAATCCGATGAATCTGATGAGACGGACGCCGACGCAACTGTGGATGAAGACGGCAACACAGCCTCGAATAACGCTGAAATTCCTACCGAACTTGCAGTTGACGGTACGGTTAAGCCTGTAAGCGATGTCGACGCAGCTTCGCCCGAGGAGGGAAACGGTGACGGATAAGGCCAGCACCCAAGATTCGCCAGACTGGGCCGACAAGGTGGTGAAGATTCCGCGCATCCCCGCAGAGGGGCCGGTGCCGGGCATGGAATCCGCCTCGGCGGACAAGCCGAAAAAGGGAGAACCGACGGCTAAGTCGAAGCCAGTGCTGCCGCCCCCGCCGCCAGTGCGCAAGCCGAGAGTGGCGTCGGCTCCGGTGGCCGCGAAGCCAGCGGCCAAGCCGGTCAAGGCGGTGGTCGCACCCGCGCCGGAGACCCCGTTGCTGCCGCCGAAACCGGTG
Organism: Propionibacteriaceae bacterium; assembly: GCA_031265725.1. Lineage (GTDB taxonomy): Bacteria > Actinomycetota > Actinomycetes > Propionibacteriales > Propionibacteriaceae > Propionicimonas. The sequence continues at coordinate 257 of JAISCH010000334.1, read as the reverse complement.
CCAGTCAGGCCTGCTAAGACCGCGCCAGTGAAGCCGATACCGGTCAAGCCGTCGCCGGTCAAGTCGCCGCCGTTCAGGCCGGAGACCACGACTATGCCGATTGAGCCGGAGGCCGATCCGGTCAAGCCGGAGACGGTGCCGTTTGCTCCCTATCCCGAGCCGACCACAGCCGTCACCGTCGCAGAACTGCCGACGAAGAAGCGTCGCCGTGACCCGCGTCGGGCCAGGCTGCACATCTCGCGGATCGATCCGTGGTC
>JAISCH010000220.1 GCA_031265725.1 Propionibacteriaceae bacterium | reverse complement strand
ATGGTCGAATTCATCGACCGGATTCGCGGCCAAGTCCGTTTCAACGGCGTGACCGAACTAGTAGCCCAATTGCGCGCCGACGTGCTCAAAACCAAGTCCATCCTCGGGCTGTGACTCGTTTGGCCGATCCGGCTTTCGGTGGGTCAGTGGGGCTTAGACGTTGGCTAGGGCTTGGGAGAGATCGGTTATCAGGTCGGCAACGTCTTCTACGCCGATGCTCAGCCGGATCAGGCCGGGGGTGATCCCGGCTGCTTCGCGCAACGCTTCTGGCACGGCTTGGTGGGTCATCGTGGCTGGGTGGGAGACCAGGGACTCGACGCCGCCGAGGGATTCGGCCAGACAGAACAGGGATGTGCTGTTCAGGAAACTGGCGGCGGCGGCCTCGTCGGCCAATTCAAAGCTGACGATAGCGCCGTAACCGGACTGCTGCCGGGTGGCCAATTCGTGGCTGGGATGGGTTTTCAGCCCCGGATAGTAGACGTTGCGCACTGTGGGCTGCTGGACGAGGAAATCGGCTATCTCGGCGGCGTTTTGCTGAGCCGCCGCCATGCGGAGATGGAAGGTGCGCAAGCCGCGCAGGGAGAGGTAGGAGTCCAGTGCGCTCCCGGTCACGCCAAGGGCATTGGCCCACCAACTCAACTCAGTGTGCAAATCCTGGGTGGCGGCGACGACGGCCCCGGCCACCAGATCGGAATGGCCGTTCAGGTATTTCGTCACCGAATGAACGACCACATCAGCGCCGAGTTCTATCGGCCGCAGCAACGCTGGGGTGGCGAAGGTGTTGTCGGCCACCACCGTTGCCCCGACTGCTTTGGCGGCGGCGGCGATCTGGGCGATGTCGCTGACCCGCAGCAGTGGATTCGAGGGCGATTCCAGCCAAACCAGGCTAGGTTGATCCGCGATAGCCGGGGTCCAACTGCTCTCGTCGGTGAAATCGACCAGGCGCAGTTCGAAATGGCCTTTGCGGGCTTTGGCGTCGAACAGCCGCCAGCTACCGCCGTAACAGTCGAAGGGGGCGAGCAGGGTGCCGCCAACTGGTAGCAACGCCTCCACACAGACCAGGCACGCACCCGTCCCCGAGGAGGTGATCAGACCGTCGTAGCCGGACTCCAATTCAGCGATGGCCTTGCCGAGCAGGTCACGGGTCGGATTGGACGACCGCGAGTACACATGCTCGCGGCGTTCGTCGTAGCCGGAGAAAGTGTAGGTCGAGGACAACTGGATCGGGGGCACCACCGCTCCGAATACCGGATCGGTGTTGATCCCCGCACGGACCGCTTTGGTGACTCGGGATAGCTCGCTCACACGCCAACTCTACGGCACTTTCGTATACGTTTGCATCCAGACATTTCGCAACGATATTCATCTGTCCGTGGTGAAGCGGTGAGTTGGGCGGGACGGGTTCAAATCCAACGCTTGAATTTGAACATCGCCCAGAGGACGACCATCGCTACGACCATCAGGGCTAGGGCGAAGGGGTAGCCGTACTCCCAGTGCAATTCGGGCATGGTGTCGAAGTTCATCCCGTAGATGCCGCCGATCAGGCTGGGGGCGAAGATAATGGCGGCCCAAGCGGAGATTTTCTTCATAGCTTCGTTCTCTTGACGGCCGGCCTCGTTCAACTCGCGGATTTCCTCGATTTGGCGCTGGCTCATCAGGGCGGCGTTCACGGTGAGGATGTCCCGCAGCCGGTTGCGGAAATGATCGGTGGACTCAGTGACCACGGTGAGATGGTCGGCCACGTCGCGCAGATAGGAGCGCAGGGTTTCTGGGACGTCGTGTTTGGCGAATCCAGCGATAAGCCCGTTCAATACCTCGCGCAGTGACCGGCTGGCCCGGTCGAATGCGGCGACCTGGCCGGTCAGCTTCCAAATCCGTCGGGAAACGTTCGCGTCTCCGCCGAAAACTTCGTAGTCGATTTCCGCTATGTCATGCGCCAATCCCTTGACCACCGGGGAGTACTCGTCCACAACGGCGTCGAGCACCCCGTAGAGAATGGCCTCACCGCCGAGCGCCATGATTTCCTGGTCGTCGCGCAGACGGCGGCGGGCGGTCGCCACGGCGCGGGTGGCCCCATGCGTGATGGTGACGATCTCATCGGGACGGACCAGCACATGCACTTCAGCGAATTGGACCTCCTCGGCGGCGTCGGCATAGCGCGCCGTGTGCAGGACGGCGAACAGTGTGTCGTCATAGCGCTCCAGTTTGGGGCGCTGGTGGGCCTGCACCAGGTCTTCGCGGAGCAGGTCGTGCAAGCCGAGGTCGTCGGCCAATGCAATGATGCGGTCAGTTGTGGGCTGGACGAGGTTCAGCCAATTCGGCGTGGTGGTGCGCATTGGAACTCCTTTGTGGTCGCGCGGCGATAGCGCGGAGACTGAAATCAGGAAGACGCCCAGCTATCCCGGGCATCATAAAAGGCGAGATCAGCAGCTATGACTTGGAGGTTGGTCAGACATGACGTACCTCCTCTGCTGGTAAGGAATTCTCCGGTCAGTTTACACCGCGATTCAAAAACATTTTGCCGCTTAAGTGGCGCTGGCCCAGTTTTGTCCGTGCCGGTGGTTATCTGCTCTTACAGAGCGTCATTCACTCAATCGGCTCACTGACAAACCCGAGCGTTTGCCAGCCTCGCCTCAATCGTGACTATCAACTCCTGCGGAGCATCATTCACTCAATCGGCTCGGAAACGAAAGCGAGCTTTCGTTCCACTCGCCTCAATCGTGACTAGGATCGTCGTCGTGAAGATAATCCATAGTTCGGACTGGCATCTGGGGCGGACACTGCATGGTGTCGAGCTGCTGGAATATCAGGCTGGCTATCTCGACCATCTGGTCGAATTGGTTCGGGAGAGCCGTCCGGACGCACTGCTGGTGGCTGGTGACATCTTCGACCGGGCGATCCCGCCGGTGGAAGCGGTGCGGTTGCTGTCCGACACCTTGCGCCGCCTCGCCGGATTGACTCAGGTGGTGATCACCTCGGGGAATCATGATTCTGCGGCTCGGTTGGGCTATGGGGCGGCTGTGATGCGTTCCGACTTGCATGTCGTCACCAATATCGCTCAGGTGGGAACGCCGGTCGAGATCGTCAAAGACGCCAGGCTGGCTGGCTTGGTCTATCCGTTGCCCTTTCTCGTTGTCGATGAGGCGGTGGAGCAGTGGTCGTCCGAGGCTGAGCCGTTGCCGCGTTCGCATGAAGCGGTGTTGAGCCGGGCGATGGCTTTGGTACGAGCGGACGCCGCCAAACGGATGCCAGTCCGGCCAGTTCCAGTCGCGGTGATGGCGCACGCCTTTGTCAGCGGGGGCAAGCCGAGTGAGTCAGAGCGGGACATCACTGTCGGCGGGGTGGACAGCGTATCAGCCAGCGTTTTTGCCGGGGTCGATTATTTGGCCTTGGGCCATTTGCATCGTCCGCAACGGGTCGAGACCGGCAATCCGGCAGAGGTGGCGCGTTACGCTGGCTCCCCGCTGGCTTACAGCTTCTCCGAGGCGGGCCAGCAGAAATCCAGCGTGATCGTTGAGTTGGGCGGCGCGCAGCCACGGGTGGAGTTGGTCCCGGCCCCGGTGCCCAGGAAGCTGGGCGAGGTGAGTGGGTCGCTGGCCGAGCTATCCGATCCGGCTCTCGACCCATTGCGGGATTGCTGGATGAGGGTCCAAATCACCGACGCCGTTCGTCCGCAACACCTGACTCAAGCGGTCAAACAGCTTTTCCCGCAGGTGTTGCTGATTCAGCATTCGCCACCGGAGCGGGAGAGTGTCCGGATTTCCCGGGTCACCTCAGCGCTCGACCCGCTGGCCGTGGCCGGGGAATTCATCGAGTATGTGAGCGCGTCCCCGCCCACCGAGCCGCAGTTGACCGCGCTCCGGGACGCGCTGGAGACCGTGCGCGATCAAGGGAGTCAGCAATGAGGTTGCACCGGCTGTCCTTCTCCGGGATCGGGCCTTTCGCCGGAGAGCACCACATCGATTTCGCGGCGTGGGCGGCTTCCGGGCTGTTTTTGCTGGAGGGTCCGACTGGGGCGGGAAAATCGACCATCATCGACGCAATCGTCTTCGCCCTCTATGGCGGTGTGGCCGATGCCTCGCTGGGCGTGGTGGGCGGCAACAGGATGCGTTCCGACCACGCCGGTCCCGATGCGGAGTCCTGGGTGGAGTTGGTTTTTGAGGCCGATGGGGTTTTCAAGGTCCGGCGCACTCCCAAGTACGAACGTCCCAAGCAGCGCGGCTCGGGGACGATCACCCAGCAATCCAGCGTCAAACTGTGGCGAAAGACGAGTCCAGACGCACAGCGCTGGGAATTGATCTCGGCCAAGGTCGAGGAGGCCGCTGTCGAGGTGGTGCGGGTGATCGGGCTCAGCCGAGATCAATTCACTCAGACTGTCGTGCTGCCGCAGGGCCAATTCGCCTCCTTCCTCAAAGCCGACACCGAGCGGCGGAGGCCGATCCTGCAAAAAGTCTTCGGCACCTGGCTGTACGAGGAATTGACGAAGGAATTGGACAGCCGCCGGAAAGCGGCACTGGAGGACACTCGGGCCTATGGGCAAGAGTTGGTCTCATCAGCCCATGCGTTAGCCGCAGTGGCCGGGCTGGCCGATTCCGAACGGGTCACTGATTTGGCCAGCGCCGTCGCCACTGGCCAGCCGCCAGCCGAATTGGCTGAATTGACCGCACAGCTATGCGACACGACGGGCAGTCAAGCCGAGGCACTGGGAAAGGCCGCCGCCGAGTCGGGCCAGCGGGCGCGCTCGGTTCAGTCGCAGGTCAGAGAATTGGCGCGGGCTTCGGAGTTGGCGGAGAGCAAGCGTCGGCTGACCTCCCGGCTCCACCTGTGGCAGGCGGCGGAGCCAGCCCGTGAGCGGCGCAGGGAAGAGTTGGCTGCCGCCAAACGGGCCGCTCGGGCAGTTCCGGCGCTGGATGAGGCTGATCGCGCGGCGGCCATGCTGGATCAGGCGGTGCGGGCGGCGCTGCAGGTCGGGGTCGATGCTGACAGCCCGGCTGACCAAGAGGCGTTCCGGCAGGCTCTTGTCCAGGCGGAGGCCACGCTGGCTCTGGCCCGGCAGCGCGGCCAGGGCGTCGCTGAATTCGAGGCCGCGCGGCAGGCCGACGAATTGGCTGCCCATGCGGTTGGCGAGGTTGAGCAGGCGCTGGATGAGGCGCGGGAGCTATCGGCTGCTGCTGCGGCGGCATTGGCTGAGTTCGAGGCGAGGGCTCCCGGTTGCGAGCTTGCCTTGGCCCAGGCGGAGGAGACGGTGCGACTTGTCGCCGCCTACGCCCAAGCTGTCGCTGAGCAACAGCGCTGCGAGCAGGAATTGACTGCCGCGCTCGCCGGTCTGGCTGTGGCGACCAGCGTTGAGCACGAATTGCGGGAGCGTCGAATCAGCCAGATGGGCGCAGAGTTGGCGGCTGATTTGGCCGCTGGCCAGCCCTGCCCGGTGTGTGGATCGACTGAGCATCCGGCGTTGGCGAGAGCGAGTGCGGATCAGGTCAGTCCGAAGCAGTTGGCGAATGCTGAGGCGGCCACGAGGCGGGCGACCGCTCTGGTTGATACCACCCGAGCGGAGCGAGAGGAAGCCAGCAAGGCGGTGGCCGAGTTGGCGGGGAAAGGCGGTTCGGCCAGCCCAGCAGCAGCCCAGCAGGTGTTGGAGCAAGCCCGCTCGGCACTCGCCGCTTTGGGCAGTGGGTCCAAGCTGGGCGCAGCGGCTAGCCAAGCCAATGCTGAGGCGGAGCGTTGGCGCACAGCGCTCTCCACACTCGTTCCGAAGGCGGATGCCGCCCACGATCAGCGGGTGGGGCTGGAGGCGAGGGCTGGTGGGCTCAGCGTTGCGCAGGCTGAGGACGCGGTGCGTGAGGCTGAGCGGGTGGCCGCTGTCGCGGCGCGGCGTCTGGCGGCTGTCGAGGCGATGACTGCTGCCGAGAAGACGCTTGCAACTGGCCGGGCCAGTGCGCTGGCCGCCTTGCGACAGCCTGGATTCAGCACAGCGGAGGATGCCCGGGAGGCCAGTGTTCCCGACGCCGAAATGGGTGTGATTGAGCAGGAACTCGTAGCGGCGGCTGCGGAACTGCAAGCTGTGGAGAGCCAATTGGCCCAGCCGGAAGTGGCCGCCGCCAGCGATGATCCAGTTGATGCGCAGGCCAGGCTTGCCGAGGCTGAGGCCGCTGCGGAGCGGGCTGAGTCGGAATTCTCCGCAGCGCAGCAGGCCGCCACGGTGGCCAGGATGCGCGCCGAGGATTGCCGGGACAAGTCGACTGCTGTGCTGGAAGCTTGTGTCAGGCTGGATGAGGTCCGGCGCAAGTGTCAGCCGCTGATCTATGTCGCCGAGTTGGCGGCCAATGGGAAGTCCAATCTGCGTGACGTGGATTTGCCCACCTTTGTGTTGATCCGTCGTTTCGAGGAAGTGATCGCCGCCGCCAACGACCGGCTGGGGCCAATGTCAAGCGGCCGGTTCGCGCTGGAGCGCAGCGAGGGCAAGGAAGGCACCCGGCATCGCCGAGGCCTCTCGCTGCGCGTGATGGATTCGGTCACCGGCGAGGCCCGTGATCCACGCACGCTCAGCGGGGGAGAGTCTTTCTATGTCTCGTTGGCATTGGCGCTGGGGCTGGCCGATATTGTGACCGCAGAAGCCGGTGGCGTCGATCTGGGCACGCTGTTCATCGATGAGGGCTTCGGCGCTCTTGACGATGAAGTGCGTGACCGGGTGCTCCAGGTTTTGAGCGGGTTGCGCAAGGGCGGGCGAGTGGTGGGCATCGTCTCCCATGTGGACAGCCTGAAACAGTCCATCGCGGAACGGGTCTCGGTGTCCCGATTACCCGACGGATCATCGACTTTGCAGGTGAGGGCGTGATCTTTGCTGGGAATCAATATCACAAAATTCAGCGAGAAGGCACTTAATGCTTTTCTCTTCCGGGTGGGAGTATTTTGTTTCTTTGAAGAATATTCCTTTCAATTCGGTTTCAGCACTTCAGGCATAGTTTCTATAAAGGAGATGGGATGAATGAATTTGTGACGGTGAGTGAATTCGTGGCTGAAGTCCGGGCCGCCTTGAGTGCGCAGAGTGATCCGGTGCGTGCGGTCGGGCAGCAGGCTTATATGAAGTCTGCCATGCCCTATTACGGCCTGCCTGCGGCGGCGGTGCAGAAGGTCGTCCGGGAGTTGAACAAGCGGCATCCGTTCGATCTTGACGGCATAGCCAACTGTTCGCGGGCGTTGTGGGATGGCGCGGAGCATCGGGAAGAACGCTATGTGGCGATTGGTCTCACTGGATTTCCGCCAGCGAAGGGGAGGCTCGAATTGGTTCCGCTGTACGAGCATCAGGTACGTACTGGGGCTTGGTGGGATTTTGTTGACGACATCGCGCACCGGATAGCTGACCTTCATGACGCGCATCCTGGCCAGACCGCCCGGATCGTCCGGGATTGGAGCCGGTCGGACACTTTCTGGTTGCGGCGCTTTGCGATCATCAGCCAACTCCGGCGCAAAGAGCGCACCGACACCGAACTGCTGGCCGAAGTGATCATGCGCAATGCCGATGACAAGGAGTTCTTCATTCGGAAAGCTATCGGCTGGGCCTTGCGCGACTATGCCTACACCGCCCCGGATTGGGTGCGTGCTTTCGTCTCGGCTCACGATCTCAGCCCATTGAGCCGCCGCGAAGCTTTGAAACATATAGGTGGTTGATTATGAGTAGAGTCCACTGCGCCCATTTGGGAGTTGTCGGCAAAGTTTCGGGTGGCTAGCTGTATTCGACTAGGACAGGGGCGTGGTCGGAAATCCGTTGGTCGGCGGAGGCGTCGCGGTCGACCCAAGATCGGGTGACGCGGGCAGCCAGGCCGGGGGTCGCCAATTGGTAGTCGATTCGCCAGCCGGTGTCACGGTCGAAGGCGTTGCCGCGCCAAGTCCACCAGGAGTAGGGGCCGGGCGTGTCGGGATAGCAGTTGCGCATCACGTCCAGGACTGACCCCGGCGCAAGGATCGAGTCGAACCACTGTCTTTCCTCGGGCAGGAAACCCGAGGATTTCTGGTTCCCCCTCCAGTTCTTGAGGTCGAGTTGGGTGTGGGCGATGTTGAAGTCGCCCATCACCAGATAGTCGATTCCAGCGGCGAGCGATTCCTGGCTGGTGCGCTCAAGATAGTCAGCGAAGGCTGCCATGAAATCCATCTTGTGCTGATAGCGCGTGGTTGCAGCCTCACCAAAACCCAGCACGTCGCCTTTGGGCAGGTAGAGTGAGCCGACGCGCAGGCCGGGCAGGTCCACTTCCAGGTAGCGGCCCTCGGTGTCGCTGGAATGGCCGAAGCCAATGCGCACGTCGAGCGGTTCCTGTTTGGTGAGCAGCGCCACCCCATTGCGTCCGGGCAGATTGCCCTGATGGTAATTCAGTTGGTAACCGGCGAAGACTTCAGGCACCAACTCACTGGGGCAGCGCATCTCCTGGATGCCGAGGATGTCCGGCGAGCGTTCGGCCAACCACTTGCTGAAGCCGCGTTTCACTGCGGCCCTGATCCCGTTGGCATTAAGACTGGCGACCAGCATGACGCCCGGCCTCACCGATAGTTGGCGAATTGGACGGCGAAGTCGTAATCGGCGTCCCGGATCAGCTTTTGGACGGTCTGCAGATCGTCACGCTTCTTCGAGAAAACCCGCAATTCGTCGCCTTGGATTTGCGTCCGGACGCCTTTCGGCCCCTCGTCACGGATGAGCTTGGCGATTTTGCGGGCATTGTCTGCCGAAATGCCGTTCTGCAGGTCGGCGGTGATGTGCCACAGCTTCCCGGAGAGCTTCGGATCGCTCACCGTCAGCGACTTGATATCGATCTTCCGTCTAACGAGCATGGTTTTGAACACGTCCAAGATCGCCTTGACTCGTTCTTCACCGTTGGCCTCCATAGCGATGGCCTCGCCCGACCAGCGGATAGCCGAGTCGGTGCCCTTGAAGTCGAAGCGATTGCGCACTTCCTTGGCGGCCATGTTGAGGGCGTTCTCCACCTCTTGATGATCGATCTTGTTCACCACGTCGAATGATATGTCTCCAGCCATGAGAGCCATTGTAGGGGAGTCATCGGACACCTGGCTGATTCCCGCTTGGTTTGGCGGCGGAAAGCTGAGGCTGTCGGCGGCTTCCGCCAGCTACCGCAAAGAGCCAGCGTTGTGGGCAGGGCCGGAGAGTTCTGGTGTGGGCAGAGCCTTCTTTTTCTTCTCCTGCCAGTACACAATCGTGACGGCCAATGCGATATAGACGAGGGTGGTGACTATTTTGATCGGCAATTCATCTTTTATCGGCCAAGTGCCGTTGAGGGAATTAACGGCACAATGGAACAACACGCATAATAATACGCTGCCGCTCAGGCGGCGAATAGTCGCCAAACCGAAAGAGAGCCCCATCACCATGATGAAAAAGAACCCAAAGTTTATCTCGCTCTGTCCCGTTGAGGGGATGAACCAGAGTGGCAGATGCCAGAGCGTCCAGATCGTTCCGGTGATAATAGTGGCCGGGATGAAGTGCATTCTCTTCTCGAGTTCTGGTTGCAGCAGTCCGCGCCAGCCCAATTCCTCCGAGCCGCCGCCGAAGAAGAAGATCGGGATGCCGAGCAGAGTGAGATACAGTGGGATGTGGTCGGACACGCCTCGTGCCTCAAGGCCCTGGGCGGCTTCGGTCGAGAGCCCGCCCATCAGCGCGGGCACAATGAAATAGACCGCCACCAGCAGTGCTGTCAGGCCGTAATATAACGGTTTCTGTTTGAAGTCGAAGGCATTCTTGAGATATTTCTTGAGAGTGAAACCAGGATCGGCTCGTTTGAAGGTGAGATAGGCAACAATGGGAGGGATATTCCCGCCGAGAATATAAGACAACATGGCCCAAGGATTGTCCGCTGCGAACCATCCCAAACGTTGCCCCAGAATGACGATTGCCCACAATGAATAGGAGAGCAAAAATGTTCCCAGGGTGAAGTAAATAATGGAAACTCTCTTCCCATTGCTAATATCATCTTTTATAAACCCATAGCTTTGCTTAGTCTCGGATGGGGTTTGCCCCTCATCGCCGTTTGCCATCGCCTGTCCTGTCTTCGAGTTGTCTTGCTTAGCATGTAATACTATACGTCATATAATATGTAAGCAGTCAAATCCTGCTTTGGTGCTGACTGGCGCGTAAGCGGGCGACGCACGTCCGACACCCCGCAAGGCTGCTCAGCGCTGGGGGCCGTCCCGGATCGCTGCTGAGGCGCGACTGTGCGGACTATGCGCGATTGGTCATGGCGAAGCCGCGCGCTTCGGCTCGGAAGCCGGAAATTCGGAGAAACCCAGACAAGTTTGCTAGAGTAGCCGGGCTACGGCGGGTTGCCCGA
>JAISCH010000120.1 GCA_031265725.1 Propionibacteriaceae bacterium | reverse complement strand
ATTACGACTCCCGCTATGGCGAGTTTTTGCGACAACTGCGGGAGCGTGGTTATCTCACCAAGTCCGAAAAGACCCAGGTGGTGCCAGCATGAGCACGCGGCGAATCTATCTGGGAATCGATGTGGGTTCCGGATCGGCGAAATGTGGAGTATTCACCGAAACCGGGCATGCGCTGGGTTTCGCCTCCAGCTATTACCAGCCAAAGATCGAGCCGGATGGTGGAGCGGAATACGTACCCGCTGACATTCTGACCGGCGTCGAGAAAGCGATGGCTGAGGCAGTCGCCAAATGTTTTATTGAGCCGGAAGAGGTCGTCTCCATCGGGTTAGACGTGATGATTTCCGGCGGCGTCGGGCTGGCCGAGGATGGAAAGGCTGTCACGCCGTACACAACTACTTTGGACACCCGCTACACCCCGCAATTGGACGCGATGGTGAAGGCTCATGAACAACGCATCCGTGAACTCTGCGGCGCGGGTAATCCGACGATTGCCGCCAAGATCGCCTGGCATCGGGAACGCAGAAGTGCGGAATTCGTTAAGGTCGCCAAATTCTTGACCGCTGGTGGTCTGGTAGGTGGGCATTTAGCCGGATTGACCGCTGAGGATGCTTTCACTGACCGGACGGTGCTGTGGGCCTATGGCCTATCCGATACCAAGAACGACCAGTGGAGTCCGGAATTATGTGACCTCTTGGATATCCCGATGGAATTGCTGCCGAAGATTGTTCCATCCACGCAAATCATTGGCTGCCTCCGCGAAGACATCGCCGAGCGCGTTGGTTTGCGGCCGGGGGTGCCAATAGCGGCTGGATGCGGCGATCAAATGGGAGGCTACATCGGAGTTGGCCTGCGCGAGTTGGGAGCGGTAGCTGATTCCGCTGGCACCTACAGTGTTATTGGTCGGGTCAGCGACGAGTTCGCTCCCGATCCAGCGGGATGGTTCGATGGTGCCGCTGGAGTCGAAGTCGGTGACTGGTTCCAGCAGTCGGTGCTAATCGGCAGCGGATTCACCCGCTCGTGGTTCACCAAATTACTGGCCGAGGCTGGTTGCCCCGCTCCCGACAAGGCCATGGACGACTTGGCCAGCAGCGTGCCAGTCGGCAGTGACAGCGCCTTTTTCTATCCACATCTTGGTGGGCAGAACGGCCCGCTGATCCCAACGGCCCGGGGAGCTTGGGCTGGTTTGAGTTGGGAGCATGGCTTGGGTCATCTTTCCCGCGCTCTGCTGGAGAGCATCGCGCTGGATTGTTGCTGTGTGCTGCGGGCAATGGGTGGCCTGGACGATGACCAGCCGATTATTTCCTATGGTGGCGGCACTCGCAGCCGAGTGGCGATGCAGATCAAGGCTGATGCCGTGGGCCGCGCTTTTCACAGTCTCGGCGACATTACGCCGGGCACTCGTGGCGCAGCGATATTGGGCGCTTGGGCAGTCGGTGATCTGGATGGGCAAAGTTTGAGTAGTTGGGAGAAGCTGCCAATAACTGAGTGCTACCTGCCGGATGCTGGGCGACACCGCAGTTATCGGCCTCTTTTGGATAGATATGTGGAAGTTGGTGCGACAATCGCCAGTATTCCGCTACTTCAGAAAGGGCAGCTATGACTTATCTTCCGACCGCTCCCAGCGCACGCGAACACGCCGTCCGGAATCTCGCCTTGAGAATCTTGCGCACCGGACCTGGGCAAACACTTCCACCGATCCTCGAATTGCAGAGTGAATTAGGAGTGGGTTCAGGCACATTACAGCAGGCGTTGCGGCAGTTGACCAGCCTTGGCGGGGTGGAACTGCGGACTCACGGACACCAAGGGACGGTTATCGAAGCCTGGGATCAGGGGGTGCTATGGCGGCAGGCGGCCTTGGACCCGCTGCGGTTGGTATCCACTCCGCCCGGCAGCGTAGAGGTCAGCGCCACCGCGATCAGCCTGCGCTCGCAACTTGCCGAATACGGGTTGCACGTCGAATTCGATTTCGTCCGTGGTGGCACGGCTCGTGCGGTACGGTTGCGCGGCGATGAGCGTTGCGCCATCCATTTGTCACGCGGGGCTGCTATCAGCTTGGGGCTGATGGATTCTCCGGAGTATGCCTGCCTGGAGTTGGGGCCGCTCACGTATTACCGTCCGGACACATTGGTCATCTTGGAGACGCCCGAATACGACACGAGTAGGCCGCGACGTATCGCTATTGATCCGGATTCCTACGATCTGATGCGGCTCACCGAAGTCAACTTCCCCGTCACTGAAGGCTACGAATATGTGGAATGCCGGTTCCCGGATGTAGCTGTGGCGATGCTCACCGGCAAGATCGACGCTGGTGTCTGGCACAAAGTCGTCACCGCCATCCCGCCACGTCTCGCCGGGCTCAACGAAGTGCCGATATCGCAGCAGGCCATGTCGGACTGGTTCGATGAATTATCTTCCGGAGTCTTGGTCTGGCGCTCTGCCTATGCCGAAGTCGGGGCAATTCTGTCGTTGGTCGATCCAGGCAAGATTCAGGCTTTTCAAGACGAATTGGCCGCGCAGGGAATTGAGTCATCCGAAGTCAGGGCAGCGCTGCCCTGGTTATGAGGAATAAGGAGGAATTCGGTTTCATGGAAAATATCGCCGCAGTGCTACACGGTGCGCGTGATCTGCGCATTCAGCCGTGGCCCGAGCCGAAGTCTCGTCCAGGCTGGGTGGTGGTCCAAGTCGAGGCAGTCGGAGTCTGTGGATCGGACGTGCACTACTACCGCGACGGAAGAATCCATGATTGGCTGCTGAACGAGCCGATGGTGCTTGGGCACGAGCCGTCCGGGCGCATCATCGATCCGGGCACTTCCGGATTGAGTGCGGGCACGTTGGTGGCCATCGAACCGGGTATCCCTTGTGGCCACTGTCAGCCATGTTGGACGGGTGCGTACAACCTCTGCGCGAATATGGCTTTCATGGCGACCCCTCCGTTTCATGGGGCGATGGCGCGGAGGATCGCTCTGCCAGCGGACTGGGTTTTCCCAGTCGGCACCGGAGTCACCGCTGAGCAAGCCGCGATGACCGAACCCCTCGCGGTGGGGCTTTGGGCCGCCGTCAAAACCAAGCTGGGTGTGGGAGATCAGGTATTGGTGATCGGAGCCGGTCCAATCGGCGTGTTGGCCGCACAGACAGCTCATGCCCTGGGAGCTGCCAGAGTGGTGCTTGCTGACATCAACGCTGATCGAGTGGCTTTCGCCACGAAATTTGATGGCATCTCTCCGGTTAACGTCACCTCCGAGTTGGATTTCACACCTTATGGAAACTTTGACGTGGTATTGGAGTGTTCCGGAGCGAGTGGAGCTTTCGACGCTGCGGTCAAGGTGCTGAATCCGCGTGCGCGGCTGGCGATCATCGGTATCGGCAAAGAAATGGACCGGCGACTGGACCTATTCGCCTTGCAAGCCCGGGAGGCCTCAATCACCGGAGTGTATCGCTACGCCGGTATCTATCCGAAGGCGGTGGAACTCATTTCCAATGGCCTGGTCGATGTCGCTGGAATAATCACCCATCGTTTCCGTCTGACCGAAGCTGACCAGGCGATGACTATTGGGGAGAACGATCCAACGGCGGTCAAAGCTGTGGTTCTTTGTCAAGAATGAACCCGGTCCGGAAATAACTGAATATGGCCGAATGTAAAGACTACAAGTGAAAACACTATAGAAGGAGAGCCTCATGGCTAAACGAATACGGCTTCGGGCCGTAGTCGCACCCGCGTTTATCGGCTTATTGTCGATTCTGCTCGCGGCGTGCTCTTCTCCAACCCCTGCCCCGAGTGGCAGTGGCGGTGAGACTACGGATGGCAAAGAAGTCACCATCGGCGCGCTGTACCTGGATGCTCAGGGCTTTTACGGCGGCATCAAGAAGGGCATCGAAGACGGTGCCAAAGAAGAAGGTCAAGGGATCAACCTACTCGGACAGAACTCTGGTGGCGACGTTGCCCAAGAGTCTGAATTCCTGTCGACCCTGATCTCCGGCAAGGTGGACGCCATCATCACCTCCCCGGTGTCAGCAGAAGCCTCAGTGGCTGGGATAAAGCAGGCATTCGATGCCGGTATCCCGGTGATCTGCTACAACTCCTGCATCAATAAGGCAGATGCGGAGAAGTATATTTACGCGCTGGTCACCACCGACCAGGACAAATTGGGTTATGACGTCGGAATTATCGCTGGCAACTATTTCAAAGACAAGGGCATCAGCGCACCGCGTTTCGGCATCTTGAACTGCGATGTTTACGAGGCCTGCTTGGAACGTAAGGCTGGCTTCAAGCGTGGAGTCGAAGAGATTCTGCCCGGTGTTGTCTGGGCTGCTGATCAAGCTGGCTTCGAGCCGGATAAGTCCACCGCGACCGCTACCACGATGCTAACTGGCGACGACAAGATCGAAGCTATGTATGGCACCACCGACAACGGGACGATCGGCGCCATCCAAGGCGTTGTCGCCACCCAGCGATCAGGTAAGACCGTGGTGTTCGGCAATGACATCTCTGTGCAGTTGGCCAATTATTTCAAGACTAATCCGGAAATCTTATTGGCTACCAATGGCCAGTTGCCACAGATCATGGGCCGTGAGTCGGTGAAGGTCGCTTTGAAGGCCATCGCGGGAGAGAAGAACGACACCTACTTGGTGACGGTTCCCACCCAGATGTTCAAGGTGGAGGACACCGCTGGACTAGACGCTTGGCTTACCGAGCATGCCGACGGTATTCCGTGATCGGTCAGTGAGTTAGCGGTCTTTTCGGTGCCAGAAAGAGAAATGGAGTTGTAGTTGTGCCATCTGAAGTAGCACTAGCGGAATTAGCAAACGTTTCCAAAAGTTTCCCCGGTGTAGTGGCATTGGATGATGTGTCATTCGCCATCCATGCGGGGGAAGTCCGGGCTTTGCTCGGTAAAAATGGCGCCGGAAAGTCCACATTGATCAAAATTCTTGGCGGCGTGGAGCGTCCCGACACTGGGACGCTTCGCGTGGCCGGGGATACGGTGACTTTCAAAGGGCCGAGTGACGCTATGGGGATGGGCATAGCGACGGTTCACCAAGAACTGGCTTGCGCCAAAGAATTAACCGTCGCAGAGAACATCATGCTCGGCCGCTGGCCTCGGTCACGGTTCAGCGGAATATCGTGGCCGAAACTCAACGCCCAAGCTCGGGAGGCATTGGAATTGATCGGGTTACGCATTCCGGTCACCGAGTCCATCAGCAACCTGCCGCTGGCTCAAGTGCAATTGGTCGAGATCGCCCGGGCGATCTCGGTGGGTGCGCGACTGTTGATTCTGGATGAGCCGACGAGTTCATTGGCCGGCGATGAGGTCAGCTATTTGATCGAAGTGGTGAAGCGCCTTGCCGATCAGGGAATCGGTGTCATCTATATCTCTCATCGCATGGACGAGATCGAACGGGTCGCCACCTCAGTCACCGTTATGCGCGATGGGAAGATCGTCGGAAATATGCCGATGAGTCAAACCTCGCACCGGGAAGTTGTCGAATTGATGATTGGTGACACAGCGGTGCAGCATGCCTCCACAGTCCGGGAGAAGTCGAGTATCGGGAACGTCATCTTAAGCGTGCGCGGGCTGAGGATGGAGCCGCGAGTCAGTGAGGTGAGTTTTGATTTGCGGGTCGGGGAGATTCTTGGTATCGCCGGGCTGTTGGGATCGGGACGCACCGAGACCATTCGGGCTATTGTGGGCGCGTCCAATGCGGAAGCCGGTGAGGTGTCTTTCGATGGCCAGCCGTTGCTGAAGCGCAATATCCGATCCACCCGCAATGCCGGTATTTATATGACGCCGGAGGATCGGCGCAATCAAGGTGCGATAACCACTCTCGGCGTCGATGAGAATCTGATCCTGGCTTCGCTTAACCGGATTTCCTCATTCGGGGTGCTCAACAAGGCGAAGATGAACAATACGGTGCGTCAATCCATCAAGAACTTGGATATCAAAATCGCCCGGCCAGAGGATACTTTGGGAACGCTATCCGGCGGCAACCAACAAAAAGTCGTGATCGGCAAGGCGCTCAACACTGAGCCGAAAGTCCTGCTGCTCGATGAGCCGACTCGCGGTGTAGATGTCGGCGCTAAAACACAGCTTTATGACCTGATGAGGAAATTGTCCAACGATGGTATCGCCATCGTCTTTGTCTCCTCGGAAGCGGAAGAACTCCTCGAAGTATGCGACCGGATTGTGGTGCTCCGCAACGGCCGGATCGAGGAGGAATTGGATCCGCAAGATTTGGATATGGGAACGCTTCAAGAAGCGATGATGAAGGA
>JAISCH010000327.1 GCA_031265725.1 Propionibacteriaceae bacterium | reverse complement strand
GAATTGGTCGCCGCCACCGCGTAGCCAGCCCCCGCCGTCCCCTTGCCATTAGACCGGGGACCAGTCTGGGGATCAATCCAGCGCTGCGAGCCGCCGCCGCTGTTCCGCGACATCGTAGTCGGCCACCGGCCATTGCAGGTCCAGACCCTCCAAAACCTCGCGGAGCAATTCAGTCACCGCCCAGTTGCGGTACCACTTGTGGTCGGCGGGAATGATGTGCCAGGGAGCCACCTCGGTGTTGCACAAAGTGAGCGCAGCTTCGTAGGCCTCCATATAGTCCGGCCATTTCGCGCGGGAGTCCAGATCGGAGGCGCTGAACTTCCAATGCTTCGTCGGATCGTCCAACCGGGCCAACAGGCGTTCGCGTTGCTCTTCATAGGAGACGTTCAGCATGCATTTGATCAGCCGCGTCCCACTGGCGACGAGCTCCGCCTCGAAGTCGTTGATCTCGCCATAGCGCTTGCTCCACACTGACTCGGGGAATAACCCGTCCACCCGCACCACCAGCACGTCCTCGTAGTGGGAACGGTCGAAGATGCCGATCTTGCCCGGTGCGGGCAGGGCGTTGCGGATGCGCCACAGGTAGTCATGGGCGCGTTCCTCAGCAGTGGGGACTTTGAACGCCTTGATCTGGACGCCCTGGGGATCGACCAGCCCGATGGAATGACGGATCACTCCCCCTTTGCCGGAGGTGTCCATCCCCTGCAGGACGATCAAGATTCGCGGAGCGTTCGCCGGGTCGGTCTGGGAACTCGCGTAAAGGCGTTCCTGCAAGTCGGATAGCTCCGGCAGGATCGCCGTGGTGAATTTGTCGGCGTCGTCCCTTCCCTTGCCGGGATAGCCGGGTGTCGCCTTCGAGTCGTATCTGGCCAAGGACACTGGACCGGCCGGGACTCGCAGCAATTGGCTCAGCGGTGTGATCGAATGGTGCTTCTTCTTACCCATGCCATTAAGTGTGGCCTACTCTCGGCGCGTCTGTCATGGTTTAGTCCAGTGGGCGGGTTAGCCTTCAAAGCGTGGGAGTACGTTGGGAAAAGACCCCGCAGTTTTTCGATTCTGTGGTTTCCGCTATGCAGGGCATGTCTTGGCGCACCGAATTGATGATCGAAGAGATTCCAGCGCCGGGCAAGATCGCGCCATACTCGGTGGCCATCGCGGCCGAATTGTCCATCGGTGACGACGAAGTCGGCAACGGCCAATTGGTCCTGCTCTACAACCCGGATGGCAACGAGTCCTGGGACGGCGAATTCCGCTGCGTCACCTTCTCCCGTTCCGATGTGGACCCGGAGATGGTGGCCGACCCGCTGTTGGTGGATGTGGGCTGGTCATGGCTGCTTGACGCGCTGGAGCGCAACCTGGCCAGCTATACCGCTCCGAGCGGCACGGTGACAGCGGTCTCCAGCAAGTCTCACGGCGCTATCGGAGACCAGCCGAAACGTTCGGAAGTGGAGTTGCGGGCCTCTTGGACGCCAGTCATCGACCACCCCGGACAGATCACCAGCCATTTGCAGGCCTGGTCGGAGCTGCTTTGCCAAACCGGCGGCCTGCCTCCGTTGCCCGAGGGCGTGGTGCCTATCTCACGGCGGATAGCCGCATGGAACCACTGAGTCAATTGCCGGTCCTGGAGGCACCGGCTGAGGGCATCCCGCCCCTCACCCAGACCCCGGCTGAATTGGCCGAGATAAGCAGCCTTCTGGCGGCGGGCAGCGGCCCGCTCGGAGTCGACACGGAACGGGCGCACGGCTTCCGCTACGCGCCGAAGGCCTATCTCATCCAGTTGCGCCGCCAAGGCGCCGGCTCCTTCCTCATCGACCCAATCGCCTTCGAGGACGGCGCTCCCCGCGCCGATCTGAGCGGGCTGGCAGCGGCCCTGGCGGATGCCGAATGGGTGATCCACGCCGCCAGCCAGGACTTGCCCTGTCTGGCCGAGTTGGGTTTCCTGCCCGAACGGCTATTCGACACCGAATTGGCCGCCCGGCTGCTGAACTGGCCGAAAGTGAATCTGAACGCGGTGACTGAGTTGGCGCTGGGGGTGTCGCTCAAGAAAGAGTACTCAGCGGCGGACTGGTCCACCCGTCCGCTGCCGAAAGCCTGGTTGAACTATGCCGCGCTCGACGTTGAATTGCTCCAAGAATTGCGCGAATGGCTGCGGGACGCGTTGGAGGCCGCTGGGAAGCTGGAGTGGGCGACCGAAGAATTCGACTATCTGGTGCGACATGCCGGTGACGCTCCTGCTCCGGTGCGCGATCCGTGGCGGCGGACTTCCGGGTTGCATGAGCTGCACACGACCCGCGCGATGGCTGTCGTGCGTGAGCTATGGTTGGCCCGGGACGAGATTGCCCGCGCGACCGACATCGCGCCGGGACGGGTGGTGCGCGACCAGGCGATCATCGCCTTGGCTTCGGAATTCGATGACGGCGAGCCGGTGGTCGGCCCGAAATTGCTGCACAGCGTGCGTGGTTTCCGGACCAAGGCCGCTATCGGCCATGAGACCCAATGGCTGGACGCGCTGCGCCGGGCGGCTGGGTTTCCGACCAGACAACTGCCCCGTCGGCAGGCACCGCTCGATGGCATCCCGAATCCGCGTTCCTGGGAACGGCGGTCGCCGGACTCCTACCAGCGCTGGCTGCGGGTGCGCCCGGCGATCATCGCCCAGGCTGAAGAGGTCGAAGTCCCGGTGGAAAATCTGATCTCGCCGGGGGCTTTACGCGAATTGCTCTGGGAGAGCCCGGCGGAAATCACTGAAGCCACGCTGGCCGCCAGCTTGACCGAGTTGAAGGTCCGTCCTTGGCAGGCAGCCCTGGTAACTGAGACCATTCTGAACGCTTGGTGAACGCGCCAGGGCTACTTCTTCACCTTCACTTTCAGGCTGCCGGTCTTCTTGGCGCTGGTGATCGTGGAACCGTCGTAGGCGGCGACCAGCTTAACCGTGCTGGCCTTGCCGAATGCTGGCAGGGCGATGACCGCTTTCCCGGCGTCAAGGCTGGTCAGCGGGTAGCTGGCCAACACTGTCTTGCCCTGCAAGATCCGGATGTCACCAGTCGGGACGATTCCAGCCGGGGCTTTTACGGTGACGCTGGCCAAGCCGGGGATGCCGACCTTCTGGGTGGGCACGGACAGTTTGACTGTCACCGCCGCCTTCGGCACTACTTTAACTTTGGACAGTTTCGCCGCCGAGTCGTGATGGCCCGGACGTTGCCCGATGGCTGCCAGCGCCAATTGCTTGCCGATGGCTTCTTTGGGAACCACGAATGACGTCCCGACCCCAGTTGGGATGCCGTCAATCGTCCAGGTGAACGCTGTCTTCACCTTCGACTGGTTCCACTTGACCGTCTTGGCTTTCAGCTTCGTCCCGGCCTTGACCGACCCGGAATAAGTGACGGAATTCTTCGCCTTCGGCGCGTCCCCCAAAGCCACCGTCAACTCGGCGGATTCCCAGTGGTAGCTGCGGTAGCCCTTCTTGGTGGCACTGACCTGCAATTTCACGCTGGCCCCCAGTTG
>JAISCH010000321.1 GCA_031265725.1 Propionibacteriaceae bacterium | reverse complement strand
GCCATCACAATGTGGGCGGGCTTCCCGACGACCTGCGTTTTGAATTGGTCGAGCCGTTGCGCTCTCTTTTCAAAGACGAGGTACGCGCGGTGGGACGACAACTGGGCTTGCCCGAACAGCTCGTCGGACGCCACCCCTTCCCCGGCCCAGGACTAGCCATCCGCATCGTCGGCGCGGTGGACACGGAGCGGTTGCGCATCCTCCGCGCGGCCGACGCCATCGTCCGGGCCGAGACGACGGCGTCCGGGCTGGATGAGACCATCTGGCAATTCCCGGTGGTGCTGCTGGCCGACGTCCACTCTGTCGGAGTCCAAGGCGACGGGCGCAGCTATGGCCATCCGATCGTGCTCCGCCCAGTGACCAGCGAGGACGCGATGACCGCCGACTGGGGACGCCTCCCCTACGATGTCCTGGAGCGGATCAGCACCCGGATCACCAACGAAGTCCCCGAAGTGAACCGCGTCGTCCTAGACGTGACCAGCAAACCCCCGGGCACAATCGAGTGGGAGTGAGTGCGGGTAGCCCCAGCACTCATCCGTGCAGACTTCGTAAGATTACGCGCAAACTATTGGCAGCGCACGGAATATGAAGTATAATCATGGGCAAAGGAGGCGATTGCGATGGCCGTAACAACCAATCTCAACATTCGCATTGACAAAGAGCTCAAAGAACGCGCTGAGGAGTTCTTTGCCGATCTGGGTTTGAGCATGACTGCAGCGTTCAATATCTTTGTGCGCCAATCACTCAAACAAGGGAGAATCCCGTTTGAAATTATCGGTAATGCTGACCCATTCTACAGTGCGGCGAATATGCGTGCTTTGGAGCAATCCGCACGCGAACTGCGCGAGGGTAAGACTATTGTAAAAACAATGGACGAACTGCGAGCGATGGAATGAGGATTACTTTTTCCGAAACCGCATGGAGAAACTATCTTTACTGGCAGACGCAGGACAGAAAGACACTGAGACGGATTAACCAGATTTTACAGGATATTGAGCGAAACGGGTACGACGGTATCGGCAAGCCCGAACCGTTGCGGGGAAACCTGGCTGGCTTTTACAGTCGGAGGATTGACGACAGCAACCGCCTTGTGTATCAGTTTGCCGGAGATACTGTCGAGATTATTCAATGCCGCGGGCATTACGACGACAAATAGCAGATGTCCGCTGAAGGCGTTGATGCGATACGAAAGCTAACTGGACTTGGCAAGTGGGAATAGCTCAGTGTTTGCGGAAGGCCATGACTAGGACTACGGCACCGATGCCAATCAGGATGAACGGGGCGATGTAGCCCAAGGCTGCCCAACTGGTGGAGAAGAGGCCGATCAGTAGTCCGAGCACCCCGACGGCGACGGCGATCAAACCGACGATGAGAGCGGCCAGATCGGGCTTCATGGCCGCACCACCGTCAGGCTTCCAGCCCGCATTTCGATGACCAGAGTCAATGTTGGTTGATCCTCGATCAGGCGAGAGAATTGTCCGTTGATTGACAATCCAGCAGCAGAAGAGTCATCGGACTCGTCCTCTCCGGACATTTGGCGTTCGTAAAACTCGCCATCGGTCCCGATCTCGTTATACTCCCCGGCAATAACCTTCCAAATGACTTTATAACCGATGCTTTCTGGAAGTTGAACGGTGAGGCTGGCGGCAGTGGCATTGATTTTTGTCTGCGCATCGGAATCCAATGCCAACTCGGAGAAGTCATACGTCTCATCGCTGCCCATCACATCCAATTCGACGGGCGCCTCCTCGACAAACGACTGGCCAACAGCTATGGCGGGAACGGGCATCGGCACCGCAGCAACCGGGTATCCGAGATAGCCGGATTGATGCGCTTCCACCACACCGAGCAGGCCAGTCACCAATACCGAGGCCACCGCCACACCGATCATCGCCTTCGGACGCCCGGTACGGGCCGTCCAGAGCAGCGCCAATCCCAAGCTGAGCGTGATCACGGCCGCATAGGCCACCGGCGGGAAGCGTGCGCCAGCCAGAATTATCAAGATGGCGATGCCGACGCAGGACAGCCCGACCGCCATCGCCCAGCCCGGACGACGCTTGGCCACCACGGCGGGCACCTCCGGAGGCAGCGGGCTGGGAGTGATGAAATCGGACGGGTAATAACTCGGCGCTATCCCCATGCTCTCGGCTTGCCCCATGCTCTCGGCCTGATGCTCGACGACGCGCTGCTGCCAGGCGACTGCTGCCCGCTCGAAAGGAGTCGGCTCAGCGGCGGCGTTCAACCGCCGAGAACCTTTGGATTTCTTGGCAGCGAAATAGCAGACAAACACGATTATCCCCACTGGGAGGAGACCAATGTTGAAACTACCGTTGACGATGCCGATGATCGCCATCAACGCCGCGAAAGAGACACAGACCAGCACCGGGAATGGCCAAGAGCGGGTGAACGGCAGCACTCGGCTGACTGGCGCCAACGTATTGCCCTGCCGGGGCATGACAGCCATACCGGTCAGATAAGCGGCGATCCCGACACCGCCTAAGAAGCTCAACGCGACGACAGCGATCCGCACCAGATTGGGATCGACATTGAAGCGCTGGCCGACGCCGGAGCACACTCCACCCAGCATGCGAGAGTCTGCGGGACGATAGATCGCTGGATAATTCACATTCCCATCTAACCGGCAACCCCAGCGTTGGCACATCCGGGGTTACCCTGACACATCCCGCCTTCGGACCCTTATTAAGAGATCGCGCCAATAGCTGCAACCTATCGGCGCGACCGCTAAGCCGAGTGGTTCCAGCAGATGAGTGCCGCGAGAGAACGAAACTCAAGCTCCTTCAGCGCTCTGGATAAGGGCAAGCGACACAAGTGTGGCAAAGTGGTAACGATGGAAAACGAGCTGTTGCGTTCGTCCAGGCCGATCAACGAGGCTTGGATAGGTGGCGTGTGCGCTGGTTTGGCCAACCATCTGAAATGGTCAGCGCTGCTGTTGCGGGTGCTCTTCGTGGCCGCCGCGTCGTACAAGCTGTCCGGCGTGGTCGTCTACCTGGCCCTTTGGCTGGTGATGCCGAGGCGGCGAGTCGAGTCAGCGGCTCCGGGGCTGGAGGCAGCTAGCCGCAGTGGTATGCGGCCCGACGACCAGCCCAAGCAACGACTGCTCGATGCCAGCACCGCGCTCGCCCTCGGGCTGTTCGGGGCGGGACTGCTCTGGCTGCTGGAACGCAGCGGTCTGGGGCTGGGCCCAGCCTTGGTCCCAGCCGGGCTGGCCAGTTTGGGACTGGCCGGAATCTGGTGGGAGACCGATCACATCCCCTCGGTCGGCAAGACGACGAACGGGTGGTCGGTGTGGCTGAAAGTGTTGCTGCGGAACTGGATGAAGATTCTGGTCGTGGTGCTCAGCCTGCTGTTCATCAGCGCAGCTATCGGCTGGATCGCCATAGACAACGCCGATCTCGACAATGTTTCCTGGCTGCTGCTCATCGTCGGGCTGGCGGTGCTCGGCCTGATTCTGGCCATCCTGCCGCTGATCTTGCGGATCCGGCGCGAATTGGCGGCGGCTAGGGATGACAAGCTCATCGCCGACGCCCGCGCGGACATGGCCGCGCATCTGCACGACTCGGTGCTGCAGACCCTGGCGCTGATCCAACGCCAGGCCGACGATCACACTCTGGTGCAGACCTTGGCCCGGAGGCAGGAACGCGAGTTGCGCGCGTATCTGTACGGGGAGGAGAGCGACGAGACATCGTTCAGCCAAGCCCTCGCGCAGACCACGCAGCAAGTCGAGGAACGTTTCGGGGTGGAGATCGACTTGGTGAGTGTGGGCGAGTTGAATGCCTGCCCACCGGACAAGCAGGACGCGCTCACCGGGGCGGCACGCGAGGCGTTGATGAACGCGGC
>JAISCH010000320.1 GCA_031265725.1 Propionibacteriaceae bacterium | reverse complement strand
CCAGCCTCGCCCCCGGTCAGGTGGTCGACGGCACCCTGCACCGCTATCCGGGGGCCGACAATTTCCGGGCCGTATTCAGTGCCCGCTTCGGGGAGGAACGCGCCGGGTTGGTCAGCGGTTGGGCACCGCCGCCAGTGCCGCTCGCCGAACTGGTTGCCGCCCACCACCGGCTGCTGGCCGCTAATCCGTGGGCGGGGGTGTCGCCGGCTTCGGCGGTGGTGAGATTGCTCTTCCACGACGGACGATGGCGGGCCGTTGACGCCGCAGGCTACCAAGCGCCGGTGGTCGGCAACGACCTTGATCTGTGGCGGCTGCACGGATTGCTGGCCGCCCGCCCTGGCCAGGTGCTCGGTGAATGGAGTCCGGACGGGCTGCGTCCGACCAGCCTGGCCACTGTGGGAGGGCTGCTCCTGCTATGACCAGCACTCCACCCGCACCAGCCACTTTCGACGACCTGGTGGCGAGCGCCACGGTTGGCTTGGGAGTCCGCCCGCTCAACCTGTCCCGGCTTCCGGCCGCAGTTAGTCCATCCGGCCCCGGCGATGCCGAGGCGGCGTTGCTGGATGCTGCCGCGCTGTTCACCGTGGCCCGCCGGGCCAGCCGTGGACTGTGCCCCGACCGTTGGGAGATTCCCGCGCCGCCTGAGATTCCGCCAGTCTCCGACTGGCGTCCGGCAGCCCTCGGGGCGCTCAGGCAACTCCTCGCCGAGAAGCCAGAAGTCGCCGCCGCCGCGCTCGGCATCGTCACCCGGCGCGGTGCTGAGCTACCGGTGGCCCTGGTGCCCGAGTTGGCGCAGAAGGCGCTCACGCCGGGCAGCCCGTTGCGCCGGGCGGTGGCTGGGGCAGTCGGTCCGCTGGGACGTTGGCTGCTGGAGCAGAATCCGGCCTGGCAGACGTTGCTGGGCTCGGGTGGTTCCGCCGTCCTTCAAAACGCCGTCAACGTCCAGAGCCCGCCGAAGGATACTCAGAAAACAGCGGCGGGAGCGGCGGCAGCAAATGAGGACGACTGGTTGCATGGGGATTTGGACGCCCGGGTTTCCTACTTGACCACGCTGCGCGGCGTCGATCCAGCGGCGGGCCGGGAAGCGCTCGATGAGCAGTGGAAGAAATCGAAGGTGAAGGAGAAGGCCGCTTTGCTCGGCGCGCTGAGCACTGGGCTGTCGGCAGCGGATGCCGAATTTCTCGACCGGGTTCGGGCCGACCGCTCCGACCAGGTTGCCGAAGCCGCGCTCGGGTTGCTCTGCCGCTTGGAGCAAGGTCCGTTCGCTGAACGCCGGGCGGGCCTCATCGCCAGCCACTTCACGGCCAAACGCGGGCTTTTCCGCAAGACCGTCGAGGTGGCCGACTTTGAAGCCGACCCGAAAGAGGGCATTCCCGTTGGTGCGGCGGATTCGGTGGCTGGCTTCATCCGGTATACCCCTTTGCCGCTGTGGGGACGGGTGCTGGGCACCGACCTGGCCGAACTGCTGACCTGGGCTTGGACCGGGATCCCGGTGGACGCCGCCCGGGCGTTCTTCTTTGCGGCTGTCGCCCAAGACGACACGGCGCTGCAGATCACCCTGCTGCCGCAGATCAAAGAAAAGCCGTGGACTCTGGTCGACGGCGCGGCTAGCATCGCCCGGCTGCCCTGGGCGGTGCGCGTGCAAGTCGCCCGGCAGGCCCTCGCCAAAGCCGAGGGCGGCGGTCTGGGCATTGCCGTGGACTGGTTGGGCAGCCCGCTGCCGCCCGAAGTCACCCCCGACGCCGTCGCCGCGCTCCAGCGCGTGCCCACCCAGCTCAGCTATGGCCCGGTGATCGCCTTGGCCTACGCCTCCTCAGACCAGCTAGCCCCGTTGCGGCGGCTGGCCGATAAACTACCCGACAGCCAACGGTCGGCGGCCCTGCGCCAACTCGGCCACCTCACTTTGCTCACCCGTCTCGACCAGGAGTTGTCATGACTGATCAAGTCGTCCTTCGTCCGCACGCTGAACAGCAGTACGCCCAGGAGCTATCCGCCCTGGCGGCAGTTGACGACCGGCCCCGTCCACCGTCCTGGAAACTCTCTCCTTGGGCGGTGGTCAGCTATATCATCGGCGCGACGCTCAAGGACGGCACCGTCATCACTCCCAAGTACGTCGGCTCCCGACGGCTGATGGAAGTGGCCGTCGCCACCCTCGCCACTGATCGCGGCCTGTTGCTGCTCGGCGTTCCGGGCACCGCAAAGTCCTGGGTGTCGGAGCAGCTGGCCGCAGCGATCTCCGGCGATTCGACGCTGCTGGTGCAAGGCACCGCTGGAACGCCTGAGGAAGCGGTTCGCTACGGCTGGAACTACGCCCGGCTGATCGCTGAAGGCCCCAGTGAGGGCGCGCTGGTGCCCTCACCGATCATGGTGGCGATGCGGGAGGGCCGGATCGCCCGGCTGGAAGAACTCACCCGCATCCCCTCCGATGTGCAGGACGCGCTGATCACGATCCTTTCCGAGAAGACGCTACCGGTGCCGGAGCTGGGTTTCGAGGTGCAGGCGCGGCGCGGGTTCAACCTGATCGCCACCGCCAACGACCGCGACCGTGGCGTTAACGAGCTGTCCTCGGCCCTGCGCCGTCGGTTCAACACGGTGGTGTTGCCGCTCCCGGCCAGCGCTGAGGACGAGGTGCGGATCGTATTGAAACGGGTTTCCGAACTGGGCCGGGCACTGGAGTTGCCCGACATCGGCGCGGCCGAACGGGAGATTCAACGGGTGGTGCAAATCTTCCGCGAACTGCGTTCTGGCGTCACCAACGATGGGAAAATCTCGGTGAAAACCCCTTCGGGCACGCTGTCCACCGCAGAGGCGATCTCCGTGGTCGCCAACGGCATGGCGCTGGCCGCGCATTTCGGGGACGGCGAACTGCGGCCCTCCGATTTGGCTGCCGGTATCGTCGGCTCGGTTATCAAAGACCCGGTGTCGGATCAGGTGGTTTGGACCGAATACTTGGAGAACGTGGTGCGGCAGCGCCGCGACTGGGCCGACTTCTACCGCGCTTGCCGGGAGGACTGAACCGCGATGACCCTCCGGTTGTTCGGCATCCGCCACTTGGGTCCGGGCTCGGCCCGTTCCCTGGTGACGGCGCTGGACGAATTCAAACCGGATGTCTTGGTCATTGAGGGGCCTCCAGAAGCCGAGGCGCTGCTGAGTTGGGTCGGTGATGAGGAGTTGCGGCCCCCGGTGGCGCTGTTCGCCTATGCGGACGGGGAGCCGAGCAATTCGGCGTTCTGGCCCTTCGCCGTCTTCTCGCCGGAATGGCAGGCGCTGACCTGGGCCGCCCGTTGCCAAGTGCCGGTCCGGTTCATGGATTTGCCAGCCGCCGCCGTATTGGCCACGCAGGCCGCCCAGCGTCAGGCTGCCGCTGAAGCCGAGGAATCGTCGTCGCTCGCTGAGTCTACCGAAGGACGGCGAGACGACGCTGCCGAGGTCGCCGCCGAACTCAGCGACGATCCGTTCGCGCTGCTGGCTGAACTGGCGGGAATCCCCGATCCGGAGCGCTGGTGGGACGAGGTGGTGGAATCCTCGGCCGCTGGTGACCGGTTCGCCGCAGTGGCCCAGATGATGACGGAGTTACGCGCCGAGGCCGACTCCGACCCGGCAGCCAGCGAGCGTCGCCGGGAGACGCTGCTCCGCGAGGCCCAGATGCGCATGGTGCTGCGGAAAGTGCGCAAAGAGCATGAGAAGGTGGCGGTGGTCTGCGGGGCCTGGCATGTGCCCGCGCTGGCCGATCCAATGCCTGCGGCCAAAGCGGACGCGGACCTGTTACGCGGCCTGCCGAAGCTGAAATGCGTCCTCGCCTGGGTGCCGTGGACCCACTCCAGACTGGCTGCGGCTAGCGGTTATGGTGCCGGAGTGACCAGCCCCGGCTGGTACCACCACCTGTTCACCACACCCGCAGAGCCCATCGCCCGATGGCTGACCAAAGTCGCCAACGTGTTGCGGGCCAAGGACCTGCCGGTCAGTTCGGCGCATGTCATCGAGGCTTGCCGACTCGCTGACACTCTCGCCGCGCTGCGGGATCGCAGCCTGCCCGGTTTAGCCGAGGTCACCGAGGCGGTCCGCTCGGTGCTCTGCGAGGGCGACAACACGTTGTCCGGTTTCGTGCAACGCGAATTGATAGTTGGCGAAGAGTTGGGCACCGTTCCCGAAGGGGTTCCGCTGGTGCCGTTGGAGGCCGATCTACGGGCGACGGCGAAGAGCCTGCGGCTGGCTTTCACGGAGGTTCCCCGGGAGTTGGACCTCGATTTGCGCAAAGATTTCGACCGGCGACGTTCGGCGCTGTTGCACCGGTTGAACATCTGTGGCCTGCCCTGGGG
>JAISCH010000011.1 GCA_031265725.1 Propionibacteriaceae bacterium | reverse complement strand
CCCCGCCCTGTCTCCGGAATGGATCGATTGGCTGCTCACTGAATTGAACGCGGCCAGCATGCTGCGTCAAGGCATAGCGGCCCCGTCGCCAAGCGTCGAAGTCGTGGGAACTGGCGAGCTGGCCAACTCGGTGTTGCGGGCGGTGCTGAGCGCGGATTTCTCCGCCGCCTACCGGACCGACCAGCCCAGCGGCACCTGTGTCGCATTGACCATACTCGCCACTGACACTTTCGAGCCTGACCGAGTCGCCGTGACCGCGCTCAACAACGCCGGCATGCCGCACTTGGCTGTGCGCGTCGATCCGGGACGGGCCCGCGTCGGGCCGTTGGTGATTCCTGGAGTCACACCCTGCCTGTACTGCCATGACTTGATGCTGTGCGCGAAGGACTCCGCCTGGCCGCGACTGCTCGCCCAACTGTGCCAATCCTCGACCAGGGCCCAACCGCATCTGATGGCCTGGGCCGCAGCGACCGCCGCGCTGCAAGTGCGCGCGTTCTGCGACGACACCCATCCCGACGCGCTGAGCCGGGTCATCGAGATAAACGTCGACGACCACGCCCTGCATGAGCAGGCCATCTCCGTGCATCCCTACTGCACTTGCGCTCAGCAGGACTCGGTCGCCTGACCGGCTAACGAACTGGCAACGGCAGGAAGCGGGATGGCTGCCGCACCCAACTCACCCGTAGCTCCCGTTTGGCCCTGGTGACTCCCACATAGCAGAGCCTGGCCTCCTCAGCCAGTTGGGAACCGGTGACGGCAAGCGCGAAAGGAAGCGACCCCTCTTGCACTCCAGCCATCGCCACCGCCTGCCACTCCAGACCTTTCGCGGCATGCAGCGTGGTCAGCGTCACTCGGTCTGACGGCAGTTGGCCGGTCTCCTCGCTTTGCCGCACCCACACCGGGATTCCGGCGTCCTGCAGCACGCGGCGTAACAACTCCCCCTGGGCGTGGACGCGATAGAGCACGGCCATTTCATCCCAAGTGAACTGGCTCCGCCGTCGTTCGCGCAGCCAGTCCGCGATGCCCAAAGCCTCGTCCTCATCGCTGGAATGGGCGATCAGCAGCGGGGCCGGGCCGTCTGGCTGGACTGACCGCAGCGGTGCGGGCGGCATGGCGTTGAAACCGGCGACATGGTTGGCCAATGCCACGATCTGCGGAGTAGAACGGTAGTCCCAGTCCAGCTTGACGATCTCGGCGTCTGGATGCTCGGAACCGAAACCGAGCAAATACTTCGGGGTGGCACCGGCAAAGCTGTGGATCGTCTGCGCCGGGTCCCCGACGACGCACAAATCCTGGCCCTCACCCGTCCAAAGCCGCAGCAGGCTCTGCTGCAACCCGCTGACATCCTGGTACTCGTCAACGACTAAGTGCTGATAAGTGTCGCGCACCTGGTAGGCGATGCCGGGATTCTCGTCCAGCATGGCACAGCAGCAGAGCAGCACATCGTCAAAATCAATCCATCCCTGGGCTGATTTGGCGTACTCGTAACGACCCAGAGCCCGGGCGATGTCTTGCGGCTCAAGCTCGGCGGATGAACGATGAGCACCACTGGCCAATTCGGCATAGTCGCTGAAAGTGATATTGCTGGTTTTTGCCCAGGAGATTTCAGTGGACAACTCGCGTAACGCCACTTCATTTGCCGGTAATTGCAAATCGATCAACACTTCAGTCAATAATCCGGAACGATCCGGTAAAACCTTGGGCAACTCGAATCCATAGGCCTTCGGCCAGAAGAAACTGATCTGCCGCAATGCCGCCGAGTGGAAGGTACGGGCCGTGGCGTGGACCCCCAGCATGGCCAGACGTTGCCGCAACTCCTGGGCAGCCCGGCTGGTGAAAGTCACCGCCAGCACTGACTCCGGCCGGTAGCCGCCAATAGCCACTTGATAAGCGATTCTGTAAGTGATCGCCCGGGTTTTGCCACTGCCCGCCCCAGCCAGCACCGCCACCGGGGCAGCAGCGGTCGCCACCTGCCGTTGGCTCTCATCGAGCTCGGCCAACAGATCATCAGCTTTGGACATGGCATCAACTCTAGGCTCCACCGCAGACGTTTTAGCATCAAGACTGGTCGATGGGCAGTGACTTCGCCTCCGGCAGCTCTCCAGAATCGCCTTGCCTGCCGCCCAGCGCGAACGCCGAACCAGATTGAGAGCTAATCGTTATATTTCAAACCATTGCCTAAATGACATCTCCAATTTAGGCTCACTGCAACAATAACGACTTTATCATCAAAGATGAGGATAAATGACCATAGAAACAACGGCTCCCAACACCGAGCCATGCTTGCTGTCAATCGGATCGACCCAGTTGATCAACGCCAAAGGGCCAAGCATTCAGCGATCCCAGACACAACTGCTCGAAATGCTCACCTGGACCTTGGAGTACACCGGACGGACCAATGCCCAGATGGCGAACCAACTGGCCATCTCCGAGAGCACCAGCCGGTCCTACCTCTGCAGACTCCGCCGCTGGCTCGGCAACGACCAGGAGGGGAACCCGTACTTGCCGCTGGCCTACTCGCACCGCATTTGGATTTCCCCACTCGTGCGTTGGGACATCCAGGAGGCGTTGCAATACCTGGGGCGCGACCCTTCGGCCCGCGACGACGGCTCGCTGCTCGCGGCCCTGGAACTGATCCGTGGCCCGGTCTTCTCCGATATCGGACGCGGCAAGTGGCGTTGGGCAGACCCGCTGCGTGTCCATGTGACGACGCTGTTGGTGGACGCCGCCATAGAAACGATCAAGAGGGCCAAAGCCCGCAATGACGCCGACCTGGCGCTCTGGGCGGCGCTCAAAGGGCTCATGGTCTGCCCGTGGCACAAGCCCATGCAATTGGCTTTCGACCGGCTGCGACACCAGACCGGCCCCGAAATCAGGATCAACATCAAGGAATTCATCGACAAGAACTGGGAGATTTGGAACCAGACCGAAGACGGCTGGTGAGAGCATCCAGCCGCCCTCGTGAGAATCCAGTAGTTACGCCCCGCCCAACGTCACAACTCCAGCAATGGATGCGAACCAGGTCTG
>JAISCH010000285.1 GCA_031265725.1 Propionibacteriaceae bacterium | reverse complement strand
GAACTGCTCTTATGGCTGCGGCCTCTAGCGCGGCAGCGTCTTCGCTGAGTTGCTGGGTGTGGGTCAAGGTCAGCGGGAAGGGCACTCCTTGGGTGGCCACGACGCGGCGTAAGTAGATGTTGATGCCGTCGGAGAGATTGATCCCGATCTGTTTGAAGACACTCTCGGCTTCGCGTTTGACAATGCTGTCCACTCTGACATTGATCCGTTCCTGTGCCGATTCGCTCATGACTGGACCTCCTTTGATGACATTGTATACCCAGTGGGTACACAATTGGATCATCATGTCGAAACTAATGGTGACAGAGTTCAACGCTTCCGAAGTGCTGATTCGACGGCTTTCACCGGCTTGGGCCTTGCCTTGATCAACGTTGGGCCTTGACCAGATCAGTTAAAGTGGCGTCCATACTTTCATAACGAACTTCCCATCCGGGTTTGCTGGTGCGAGGGGTGTGCAGTCCAGATGGTAGCGCTGGGCCGGTCAGTTTGACCCTTGCTAAGGCGGCAACGTATTCTTGATCCTCGGTGTTCGTGTTGATTGCGGGCATTGCGGTCGCTGCTATGCGCTGCGACATATGTATCAGGAACGAAGAGAGTGGGTCAGGCGTGTACGCGATCGTGCGCAGCGGTGGACGCCAGCACAAGGTTGCCGTGGGTGACGTCTTGGAAATCGACAAGGTCGATATCGAGGTTGGCGAGTCAGTGGACTTGACTCCACTTCTTTTAGTGGATGGCGAAGCGGTCACCTCGGATGTGAAGAAGCTGGCGAAGGCTCAGGTCTCCGCAGAGGTGCTGGCCGAGATAAAGGGCCCCAAGATTCGTATCCTGAAATATAAGAACAAGTCTGGGTACAAGAAGCGCCAGGGCCATCGCCAGCGTTACACCCAGGTCAAGGTCACCAAGATCGAGGGCTAGGAGCAGGACATGGCACATAAGAAGGGCGCGTCCTCTTCGCGCAACGGTCGTGACTCGAATGCCCAGCGTCTCGGAGTCAAGCGTTTCGGCGGCCAGCAGGTCAACGCCGGAGAGATCATCGTGCGGCAGCGCGGCACTCATTTCCATCCCGGTGACGGAGTGGGCCGTGGCGGCGACGACACCCTGTTCGCCCTGCGCGCAGGTGCTGTCGAATTCGGCGTCAAGCGTGGACGCCGAGTGATCAACATCGCTGAAGCTATCTGAGCGCAACTCCCAGGGTCCTCGCTGCGTTGCAGTGCTTTTCGGAGACCTCGTAATTTTTACGCTGAATGGGGCGACCCCTGCAGAACCCCCGCGCTCACTAGCCCCAAAAAGTGTTCTCATTCCGCTGCGCTCCATTGCGGTACTTTTCGGGGACCCCAACAATTAACATCCAAGGGGGGCGACCCCCTTCAAATCTCGCGCTCAATACCCCACAAAGTGTCCTCCCTGCGCTTCGCTTCGGTCCGGTACTTTGCGGGGACCCCAATAATTGACATTCAAGGGGGACGACCCCCTTGAAACCCCCGCGCTCGCTGTGCTCGCCAGAGTGTCCTCATTCCGCAACGCTGCATTGCGGTACTTTTTGGGGACCCCAACAATCAACATTCAAGGGGGTTACCCCTGCGGAATCTCGGCGCTCACCGCGTTCGCAATAGGGATCCACTTTTTCATCGTGGGCTATCGTGGGGGGAACCCAGGTAGTTGTTGGTGGGGACGACTGCGTTCTCTTCAGCGTGGGGATGCCGCCCGTTGCATCGTCTCGCAAGACACGCCCAATACTTAATCGGTGTATTTCTTGCCACTGCCAGCAGCATGTTGCTATCGTACAAACGATTGCACATGTTTGCAGTAGGGATTGACGGGGGAGTCAATCCGTCTGGCTTAGGAGGTAGTCATGCCAAAAGAAATCCTCGTCTCATTCGGCGTCGACGTTGACGCGGTCGCGGGTTGGCTTGGTTCTTATGGCGGGGCAGGCTCGCCGAACGACATCCAGCGCGGCATCTATGCCGGCCAAGTCGGCATCCCACGGCTGTTGAAGGTGTTCGAGCGTGCTGATATCAGGACCACTTGGTTCATTCCCGGCCATTCACTAGAGACCTTCCCCGACGAGTGCAAGATGATCGTGGACCAGGGACACGAGGTCGGCGGGCACGGCTACTCGCACGAGAACCCGGTGGCGATGACTCCGGAGCAGGAACACCGGGTGGTCGAGAAATGCACCGAGCTGCTAGTGGGCCTGACTGGTGTCCAGCCAAGGGGCTACACCGCGCCCTGGTGGGAGATGAGCGCGTCCACTCCGACTATTCTGCGCGAATTCGGCTACAGCTACGATCACTCGCAGTCACACAAAGACTTGGTGCCGTTCTACTCCAGGGTCGGCGACGAATGGGTTGCTGTCGATTACTCCAAGCATCCCGACCACTGGATGAAACCGCTCAAGCATGGCAGCGAGATCGATCTGGTGGAGATAGCCGCCAACTGGTATCTCGACGACCTGCCGCCAATGATGTTCATCAAGTCCGCGGCGAATTCAGCGGGCTGGGTGAGCCCGCACGACATCGAACAGTTGTGGATGGACGAGTTCGACTGGCTGTACCGTGAACTCGACTACGGCGTCTTCCCGATAACGATCCATCCGGACGTGTCGGGACGCCCGCAATGCCTGCTGATGATCGAACGGATCATTGACTACCTGCGCGGCCGGTCCGGGGTCAGGTTCGTCACAATGGGCGAGATCGCCGACGATTTCCGGCGACGCTTCCCATTCGACCAACCGGCACGTCCACGTGACTACTGAGCGAGACAGGCGGCTTGACTGATGTGCGGTATGTGTGTGGCAGGGAGTGCGGAAGAGGATTGGTTCTCAGCAGGCGTGGTCGACAGCCCGACTGCTCGCCTGCAAGCTTGTGAGGGTTTGGCGAGGGCCGCGAACTCGTTAGTGACAGTCAACGGAATCCAGGTCCGGGTCGATCCGAAGGTACATGGATTGCAAGTCAGGGACGCTGGTGGCCGCACTTTCGTGGCTGCCGGGCTGTCCCCGTTGCTCTGCGGGATCGGACGGATGCTCCATCATCCGCTCGCGCTGGTTCCGCACTGCCGCACTATCGGGAGAATGAACTGGGCCTTGCGGTTGCCAGTGCCGATGGACTGGGCGATCTTCGGCCTCTGGCTGGGATCGCTTTGCCTGGCCTATCCCAAAGACGTCATCTCGGGATCTGGGATAGTACGGGCGCCAGCGGGGTCAGTGGCTATCGCGGTGCGGAACGGAAAAATAACTGGCAGGCTGACCGACTACTCGGAAGAGTCCTACTTGAGTTTCACCACTGCGCACTTGCTACCGAGCGCTGTGCGTAGTTCACTATTGAGTACCGTGCTTAAAGTAACCACGGAGCCGCTATGCATGAGAAGCCAACCATAGCCTTCCTGTCCGCAGGAGGCACGATCACCAGCATCCGCACTGCCGGGGCTGCTGGCATTTTGCCCACTTTGACCGCCCAGGACTTGCTGGACACCGTTCCGCAAGCCGCTGAGGTAGCCGAGATCATCGCGGTTCAGGTCAGCCACCAGTTCTCGGCGTCGTTCAGCTACGCTGAATTGCTGCGGATGATCGCCCTTGCCCGTCAGCATGTGGCCGATGGCGCTCAGGGAGTGGTGATCTCGCAAGGCACCGACTCCATCGAGGAGACCTCGTACTTCTTCGATCTGCTCTGGGACGAGGAAGCGCCGCTGGTGGTCACTGGGGCGATGCGAAACCCAAGTCAGCCCGGCGGTGAGGGACCGGCCAACCTGCTGGCGTCGATCCAGACTGCGGCGAGCCCGAATACCCGTGGACTCGGAGTCTTGGTGGTGCTCAATGAGCAGATTCAAGCTGCCCGCTTCGTCCGCAAGTCGCACACTTTCGCCGCCTCGACTTTCACCTCGCCGGTCGCCGGGCCGTTGGGGTGGGTTGTCGAGGGCACTCCAATACTGCACACCTCGGTGCCGCGTTTCCCGGCTCTGGAACCGGCCACTGAGCTGCCGCCAGTGGCCTTGGTCAAGTCAGTCTTGGACGATGACGGACGGCTGTTGCGTGCCCTGCTCACGTTGGACTACTCCGGAGTGGTCGTCGAGGGCATGGGCGGTGGTCATGTCCCCAGGTCAGTCGTGCCTGCCATCACCGAATTGGCGGCGGCCATGCCGGTGGTCCTGTGCTCGCGCACCGGTGCTGGAGAAGTGCTGCGGCACACGTACGCGTTCAGCGGCGGAGAGATTGAATTGATCCGGGAAGGCGTCATCCCAGCCGGTGCGCTGGACGGGCTGAAAGCCCGGCTGCTGCTCGCTGTCCTGCTCTCCTGCGGTGCCAACCGCGCGGAGATAGCGGCTGAATTCTCGGTTCGCGGCTACTTGGCCAACTAACCGGCACGCTCCTTGGAACCGTCCGTCCAGCCTCAATCGCGGGCGGTGGC
>JAISCH010000126.1 GCA_031265725.1 Propionibacteriaceae bacterium | reverse complement strand
TTCTCCGATCCGGAAATCCACGGCCACTCCATTGAGTTTCGGATCAACGCCGAAGACCCGGGGCGGCGGTTCATGCCCGCCCCCGGGACGCTGACCGCATGGAGAGCACCCACCGGTCCCGGCGTGCGGACCGACGAGGGCTATCACGCTGGGATGGCAGTGCCCGGCTCGTTCGACTCGTTGGTGGCCAAGATCATCGTGACCGGCGCGGATCGCGCCCACGCCATCGCCCGGGCCAGACGGGCTTTGGGAGAGACGGTGCTGGAAGGCATGCCGAGCGTGATCCCGTTCCACCGGGCCGTGCTCAACGATCCGGATTTTGTCGCCGCCGATGGCGACTTCAAGATACACACCCGCTGGATCGAGACTGACTTCTCCGCCGGGTTGCAGCCGTATCTCGGTGAGCTTGGCGAGTCGGAGGACATCAGCAACACCAGCTATGTGGTCGAGGTCAACGGCCGTCGGATCGAGGTCCGGTTGCCGAGTTCGCTTTCCATGCCCGTGGCGAAGGCCCCGGCCAAGAAACCGACCAAGCGGTCCACGGGCGGGGCCAGGGCCAAGGCTCCGGCCACCAATGTGCTCACTGCACCGATGCAGGGCACGGTGGTCAAAGTAGCCGTTCTCGAAGGTGAGTTGGTTGAAGAAGGCGACTTGGTCGTGGTGCTGGAAGCGATGAAGATGGAGCAGCCCATCAATGCCCATCGCTCCGGTGTCATCACCAAGTTGACCGCCGTCGCCGGAGCCTCCGTCTCCAGTGGCGAAGCGCTCTGCGAGATCACCGACCTCCCCGATGAGGCGGTCCAATCCGACCAAGGCGAGGACAAGGCCTGACGGCAGGTCACCGCTTAGATGCGATATCCCTGGGAAAGCCTCTTGGCCTTGCTCAACTGTTTGGCTGAGCAGCCATTCTTCTTGTAGGCCAAGTAGGACTTGGACTTGGTGAAGAATTGCGTCGAGCAGTCGGCTCCGTTCTCCAGCGGACCGAACGTGCCCTTGCCTTTGCCGAAGACCGGTTTGAAAGCCTTGATGGACGCTGTCCAATTCCCGGCATAAACCCAGTGGTGTTGGGCATGGGCGATTTCATGGGCCAACACCTGACGCAATTTCTTTCCAGTCATTTTAGAGTTGATCACAATATTGGTGGTGCCGTCACTGTAGAGTGTGGTAGTTCCCCGCGCGTTGACCTTCTTGAATTTGATAGCCCGTATCCAGGAGTACTTCCCCCACTTCTGCAAATATTTCTTCGCGTCGGCCCGCTGTTTCTTAGTGCCTCCAGTGATCGGCACGTCCTGGTAGCTCCGTCCTTGAGTCGCTCGGAAGCCTCCGTCGCTTGTCGAAGGGCTAAGCAGGGTCTTACTAGCTGCTGCCACTGCCGGAGTCTCCGCTCCGTCGGCAAAGGCAGGTAACAAAAGCAATACCAGTGTCACCGTGAGGCAAAACGCACCCGCCAGCCGGATAAACTTAGCTATCGGCTTTGTTTTAGCAGATGTGACCGCATTGAGATAATTATTGTTTTTCACGTTCATTCCCCCCTTACGAACGATTTCCAGTACTAAAAATGTAGCGACTCGTCGCAGCAGGGTTAAAAAAACCAGTGAATTAAGACAATAATCTGTGTGTTGCCGCGCCCCCCAAACGGGGGGCGCAAGCCACTACGTAACTTCACGGCGTCACCGGACCAGGAGAAACCACAATCCAGGACAGTCAGTACGGGAAAATCTGTCTGACAGTCCAAAGATTAGTCAGACAACTTGGGACGGCGCACTGAGCTACCTCAGCCCTTGGCTAACATCCGGTCCACTTCAGCGGCAAGCGGGACCGCATTGATCGCACCGGGCTTCGTGACGGCGATAGCGCCCGCCGCCACCGCCCGCGCCAGCACGTCCGGGATCGGGTCACCAGCGGCCAACCCGGCCACCAGATAACCAGCGAAAGTGTCACCGGCACCTGTGGTGTCCACAGCAGTTACTCTGGGGGCGTCCACAGCTAGCAGTTCGTCCCCGGTCACCAATAGGGCACCCTTTGCCCCCAGCGTGCAGGCAACCGTGTTGCCAAGTTTTTTGGCCACCGCTCGTGCAGTGACAGCGACATCCGCTTCCGCTGCTGACAGGCCGATCAACTCGGCTACTTGGCCGAGTTCCAATTCATTGACGAGCAGCACGTCGATCAGCCCGAGGAACGGCCGCGTCCGATCATCCACCGGAGAGACGTTCACCACGACTTTGGCCTGCCGGCTGTGCGCCTTGAAAATGGCCTCCTCGACCAGTTCGAGTGGTATCTCCAATTGCAGCAGCACGTAGTCGCCTGGAGAGAGCGTGGCAAGGTCGGCGGCGCTCAAGTCGCCATTCGCCCCAGCCGCGACGATGATGGAATTCTCCCCAGCGCCATTGACCATCACATAGGCCGCCCCCGTCGGCACGCCCGGCGAGACCTGGACCTTCGTGATGTCCACTCCGGCCTGGGAGAGCACCTGGCGCAGGCTCTGCCCGGCCAAGTCCGCGCCGATGCTGGCGATCATCTGTGTCTTGGCCCCGGCCCGCGCCGCCGCCACCGCCTGATTCGCGCCCTTCCCGCCCGGCCCGGTATCGAATTCGACTGCTTTCACAGTCTGACCAGGGGCGGGGAAATCGGCCACCACCAGACGATGATCCACATTCGCGCTTCCGACAACAACCACTTCGCTCATGGCAGAAGTCTATCTTCACCACTGCGCCAGCTTGGACCGCCATCGTTTTAACAAAATGAATACGTGCGGGTACACTGAATGGCGAATGTAGCAACCCCTATCCGAGGCGGACGCCTCGACTGAAGGAAGAGTCATGAGAAAGCTAGTTCTAGTCGTAGCCGCAAGCCTGACCGCGATAGCCCTGACCGGCTGTGGGACACCCGCACCATCCCCCGCGCCGTCTGGAAGCGGCGATTCGGTAACCGACCCGGCCGTGGCTGCCCTGGGCGGCAAGATCGTCTTCGGCACCGAGGGCACCTACGCGCCGTTCTCCTACCATGACACCGCCAGCAATGAATTGGTCGGCTACGACATCGAAGTGGCGAAGGCAGTGGCCGAGAAACTTGGCGTCACCGCCGAATTCCAGGAGACATCTTGGGACGGCATCTTCGCCGCATTGGAGGCCGGACGATTCAACGCGGTGGCGAACGAGGTGGAACTGACCGATGTCCGCAAAGAGAAATATGACATGACCGAGGCATATTCCGTCTCGTATCCGGTCGTACTCACTCGTGCTGACAACACCACGATCAACACCGTCGCGGACCTGAAAGGCAAGAAGACCGGACAGGCCGCTGGCTCCAACTGGGGCGCGAAGGCGGAGGGCTACGGCGCGGAAGTCGAACCAGTTCCCGGATTCTCCGAGGCAGCGGCAGCAGTCAAGCAGGGCCGGATCGACTTCACCCTGAACGACGCGCTGACCATCGCCGACTATTTCAACACCACCAAGGACACCGAATTGAAGATAGCCGTCGAGATAACTGACGACAAGGTCTATCAGGGCTTCGCGTTCAATAAAGATTCCGGGTTGTTGCCCGCCGTAAACGCCGCGATCACCGCATTGAAAGCAGACGGGACGCTGGCCGCCATTGGCCAGAAATACTTCGGTAAAGATATCTCCAGCTAAGAGGTCAAGCCGATAGGTTGCTGGTTAAGCGAGCGGCGGGAGAATGGTGTGCTGGCAAGGCGGAGGAAAGAGGCGTAGCGGATCTACGTCGATTGACGACAACGCGGCCAGCGCGCCATTATCGCGTCGCGAGCCAAGCCACCTATTGGCGAGACCTCTCAGTAGTGGCAGGCTTGTGCCCGGGCCGTTCGCCCCGATGGACCGCCTGGGCACAAGGGAGAACTCATGGATCGTTGGCAACTCGCACTTGACTCATGGTGGCCGCTGGTCTGGTCGGCGATCACCGGCACCATCCCGCTGACTCTGCTCTCGTTCGCCCTCGGCCTGGTCTTGGCGCTACTGGTGGCGCTGGCCCGGCTGTCCTCAGTCAAAGCGCTCAATCTGCTCGGCCAGTTCTATGTGTCGGTCATTCGCGGCACCCCGCTGCTGGTGCAACTCTTCATCATCTTCTACGCGCTGCCCTTCCTCGGGATGACCATCCCGCCCTTCCCGTCTGCGGTCATCGCCTTCTCGGCGAATGTCGGCGGATACGCCGCCGAGACGATTCGCGGTGCCATCCTCGCCGTGCCGAAGGGGCAATGGGAGGCGGCGGCCACCGTCGGCTTGGACTACTGGCTGACTCTGCGCCGGGTCGTGCTCCCGCAGGCTTTCCGGATCGCCGTACCGCCACTGTCCAACACCTTCATCTCGCTAGTGAAG
>JAISCH010000100.1 GCA_031265725.1 Propionibacteriaceae bacterium | reverse complement strand
CGGCATCGCACCGACCGGCCCGGAAACCGGCTATGGCTATATCCAGCGCGGCGGCGAGATCGCGCCCGGCGTCGCCCGCGTGCTGCGCTTCGTCGAGAAACCCGATCTTGCGACCGCCGCCGGTTATCTGGCGGAAGGCAATTACAGCTGGAACGGCGGCATTTTCCTGTTCACGGCCTCAGCCTACATTTCCGCTCTGGAGGAGCATGCCCCCGATATGGCCACTGCCGCGAAGGTGGCCATCGCCCAGGCCCTGCGCAGCTACGACAGCATCGGCTACGACTTGGTGGGCATGCTCATCGACGACTTGGTCGT
Organism: Propionibacteriaceae bacterium; assembly: GCA_031265725.1. Lineage (GTDB taxonomy): Bacteria > Actinomycetota > Actinomycetes > Propionibacteriales > Propionibacteriaceae > Propionicimonas. The sequence goes on along the minus strand of JAISCH010000100.1, from coordinate 3,847 downwards.
GGTCGGCGCGGAGCCGCTTTTCCTGACTGACTACATCGCCTGCGGCAAAGTCTTCCCGGAGCGTATCGCCGCGATTGTCTCCGGCATAGCCGCAGCTTGCGCGGAAAACAATGTGGCCTTGATCGGTGGCGAGTCCGCCGAGCATCCGGGGCTGCTGGAGCCGGACGAATTCGACGTCGCCGGGGCGACTACCGGCGTGGTTGAGGCCGACGAACTCTTGGGTCCGGCCCGAGTGCGGAACGGCGACCTGCTGCTCGCGCTGAAATCGTCGGGCCTGCACTCCAACGGTTACTCACTGGTCCGCCATGTGCTGCTCCAGCAGGGCGGCTACCAGCTCGATCAACAGGTGACTGAGCTGGGCGGACCGCTCGGGGCCGAATTGCTCGTACCCACCAAGGTGTACGCGGCAGACTGCCTGCAAGTCCTGGCTGCGACCGAGGTCCATGCGATGAGCCATATCACTGGCGGCGGACTGGAGAACAACCTGCTCAGGGTCATTCCCGACGAGTTGGGCATCCGCGTCGACTGGACCTCCTGGCAGCCTGGTCCGATCTTCGAACTGGTGCGCAGAGTGGGCGAGGTGAGCCTGCCGGATTTGCGCGCGACGTTGAACATGGGCGTGGGGATGGTGCTGGTCCTGCCGGAATCCTCGGTTGACGCCGCCCAGCGGGTGCTTGCCGCCCGGCAAGTGGAGACCTGGGTGCTGGGTGAGGTGACCGCTAGCTAACTGGGCCGGTCAGCCCAGACATTTCAGCGCCAGTTTTCGCGCTTTCGGCCCGTATTTCTTCTCGTCAGCGCCGACCCAGTTGTCGGTGATCTGGGTGATGTCCCGCTGTCCGGCAAACTCACGATAGCGCCAGGTGACGCTGGCATCCTTGGGATGTTGGTCATTGGCCCCTTTGACACCGCCGATTGCGCCCTCGATCCGCGTCGCCAGCACGGAGAAATTGTTGACTTTCACTTTCACCGATTTGGTGACGCTGCCGCCGTAATAGACCTTGACTAGCTCTTTGGCCTTCTTCAACTCGGTCTTGCTCAATTTGGCACAGCTCAGTTTGGGCGCGGCCCGCTTCCCCAGACAGCTCTTGGCCTTGTCCGCAGCGTCTTCTCCCCACCACACCTTCACTCCGCCAGGCCCTTCGTCACCTGAGGATTGCACCCCGTGCAATCCATCGGTCAACTCGTCTGCGGGGGCGGGCTCAGTGGTGATGAAGGTGATCCCGTCCTTCCAGATGCTCCGGTCCAAGTCGGACCAGGGAGCCACCTCGACTCGCACCGCGACTGCCCACCACTGGCCATAGGCGTGGACAGCCTTCCCAGCGCTGAAACTGGCCTCCAAGCCGACGTTGCCGACCTGCTCCAGATGGGCCAGCAGGCTCTTCGACGCATTCTTGCAGGTCATTTTCGGTGGTGGGCCAGTGGGGCCTGGCTCAGGTTCCGGCTCGGCGGTCGGCGTCTCATCCGCCCCGGCCTGCTCCTCATCCAGTCCAGGCTGCGGCAGCACCGTCCAAGAGTCCAACTGCGTCGCCGGATCGGAAGTGAGCGGGATATTGAGAATCTCATCGCATCCGGACAACATCGAAGCCAGCAGAGCGACAACGATCAAAGCAGGCAGTGTCTTGACTCTCATGTCACCACGCTACCTGCAAATGCGAGAACAAGCCAGGCATGAAAACAAGTGTGGACGGGAGAACTCTTTCAAGCTGTTGCCGAGCGCATGGCGAGCCGATCCCGGCTCTGGGTGTCCCAGCCAGGCCCAGAGCGGACAAACACGAAGGCCGACCAGGATGACCCTGGTCGGCCTTCGCAGAAGTTATCCCAAGCTAGCTGACGCGCAGTTGTGTCTTCTCCGAGAAGACATGCACTCCCGCTTTGTCGGCGGCGTTCAGCTTGATCTGGGTGCCGCGCTTCGGAGGCGTACGGGCGGAGATACGGGCTACGATCTGCTGCGCAGTCAGTTTCTCATCATCGGCCAAGCCGGCCAACGTTCCGTAGATATAACCATCGGCACCGAGTTCCTCGACTACGTCGACATCGATGCTGATGCCCTCGTCAGCGACAACGAAATTCTCTGGACGGATACCCAGCACCAGAGTCTCTTCACCACTCACCTTGTCGAGGATTTCGCGCGCGATTGGCATCACATAGTCGCCAATCTTGACGCCACCATCGACAATAGCGCCAGTCATCAAGTTCATCGCCGGGGATCCAATGAAGCCCGCTACGAACAAGTTGGCTGGTGCGTCGTAAAGAGTCAGTGGGCTGTCAACCTGCTGCAGAATCCCTTCCTTCATCACCGCGACCCGATCACCCATCGTCATCGCCTCAACCTGGTCGTGGGTCACATAGACGGTTGTGACACCGAGACGGCTCTGCAAGGCGGCGATCTGGGTACGAGTCGAGACGCGAAGTTTGGCGTCCAAGTTGGACAACGGCTCGTCCATCAAGAACACCTGGGGCTGGCGAACAATCGCGCGACCCATCGCAACACGCTGACGCTGACCGCCTGATAACGCCTTCGGCTTGCGGGAGAGGAATTCCTCCAAGCCAAGCAGTTTTGCGGCCTCCATGACACGCTGCGCACGTTCTTCCTTGGGGACACCCGCCATCTTGAGCGCGAAGCCCATGTTGTCGGCGACGGTCATGTGGGGATACAGCGCGTAGTTCTGGAAGACCATAGCGATATCGCGGTCTTTGGGAGGTAGATCGGTGACATCACGGTCACCAATCATGATCTGCCCAGAATTTACTTCCTCCAAGCCTGCCAACATTCGCAGTGACGTTGATTTGCCACAACCCGAGGGGCCGACCAGGACCATGAATTCACCGTCACCAATTTCAAGGCTCAGGTTGTTCACTGCTGGGTGATCAGTTCCGGGGTAAATGCGACAGGCATCTTTATATGTAACAGTGGCCATGCCACCTCATCCTTTCCACGGGCAGGTACGAGCCCGACGATCCTTAGTGGAATACATTGAGTGCCGGAAAATCCGGTACCCACTAATACTGTCACGAGTTTTACCTATTGTCTCCCTCCAAAGCCGAGTATCCACATACGAGACAATCATGGAACTACAATCCTTACGGAAGAGTGCCGTACAATGGATTTATGACGATTTCTGCACCGCTCCGCTCACGCCGCCTTGAGGCCCGCCTTGACCCGGACACCGATGATCTGATCGCCCAAGCGGCAAGGATTGTGGGCCAATCGCGTTCGTCTTTCGTCGTGGATTCAGCTCGTGACGCCGCTGCGCTCATCGTGGCGCGCAGCGATGTGACATTGATGCCGACGAAGCAATTCGACGCACTCATATCTTCGCTCGACCAGCCCGACCCGGCTCCCCGCTTGGCGGCTGCGTTCGCAGAGCCTCGGGTCTTCGTCCGCTCATGACCGCGCGTTTCGCCAGTGGCCGCCTCTCCCCAGGTCACGGTTTGGCGGACTTCGACTGTAGCGTTGGATCACTCAACGATTGGCTCCGCACAATGGCGTTGCGAGCCGACCTCCAGGACATCACCCGAACGTATGTCTGGACAGCGCTGGGAGAGACTCAAGTCGTGGGCTACTACTCCATTTCGCCCACGCAGGTCGCCGCTGCTGATTTGCCGCGAAAAGTGGGAGGCGGCCACTCGCTCATTCCGGGATTCCTCCTCGGGCGACTAGCTCTGGACGTGAGCATCCAACACTTGGGATTGGGCCGTCAACTCCTGGTTGACGCGCTCGAGACCCTGGCCGGAGCCGCGTTGCTCTCCGGTGGCCGCGTGGTGGTGGTCGATCCGATCGATGCGAGTGCGTCCAAGTTCTATCAGCGACACCATTTCCTGCCCACCGGAGCAGGAACCCGCCTCT
>JAISCH010000089.1 GCA_031265725.1 Propionibacteriaceae bacterium | reverse complement strand
TTGGTGGCCCAGCCGTCGGGACGATCTGCTCCGGCGCAGGGACTGGCTGCTCAGTCGCACCGGCTGTCGCGGAGGCAGACGGGGGAGCCGCTGCCGTCGTCGCTGTGGGCGGCTGCTGCGGCGACCCACCGAAGAAGGCCCGCCAACTCTCGCTCACTGAGGCTGGGTCGTTTTGGAATTTTTCCCGCAGGTCTTCGATGAGCCAGTCGTTGGCTCCGAAATCATCGGCCACGGTCGCCTTCTTCCCTCGTCAAAGCAGCGCCGGTCCGAACCGGGACTGGCTGCCTCCTTCGAGCATACCGACTCTGGCTCGGTCAGATGATTGATTCTGGAGGGTGTGCGGGCGAGTGGTAGAGAGCTTGCGCCCCTAGCAAGATTCGAACTTGCGCTCCCGCCTCCGGAGGGCGGTGCTCTATCCCCTGAGCTATAGGGGCCGATCGGCCACCGGAAACTCTACCAACTCAATGCGCCCACCTGGCAATCCGGCTCGCCAATGGCCGCTTTGCCGATCCTCTCAAACTGGCGAGACCTTGCCGAAAGTGCCGGGCCACGCCCATCCGGAGGTGGCCGGTGGAGGAATTTTTGCTGAGCCTGCTGGCCGAGCCTGCTGACCAAGGAAGGCACGCCGGAGGGCAGTCCGGGGGAGAGCGGAGAAACGGAGTCGGGCTGAGAATCTAATAGACTCTTGCCCCATGAGTCATATGCACGTCGCCGGTTCGGTACACGCTGAGGTAGCAAGTCCAGCCCCGGTGTGGCTTACCAAGCCTGCAGATGCCAACTCGCTCACCGAGAAGATTTGGAGCGCAAACACCAGGCGGAACGCCGATGGAGAGCTGTCGATAGCCGGTCACCAGGCGACCGACCTGGTGCGGAGATTCGGCACCCCGGCGTATTTCGTCGATGAGGCCGACTTCCGCAGCCGGGCCCGCACTTGGCGGGCGGCGTTCGATCCCTGGACGGTCTACTACGCCGGCAAAGCCTTCCTCTGCACGAAGGTGGCCCGCTGGATCAGCGAGGAGGGCCTGTACCTGGATGTCTGCTCCTTGGGGGAATTGACCGTCGCGCTCAAAGCGGGGTTCGACCCGGCGCGGATAGGCATGCACGGCTCGAACAAGTCGGTCGCTGAATTGCGTATCGGGATCGAGAGCGGGGTCGGACGGATCATTGTCGACTCCGCTGACGAGATCACTCGGATAGAGGCGTTGGCCGAGGAACTGGACACCACGGTAAAAGTGCTGATCCGGGTCACCGCTGGTGTCGAGGCGCACACCCATGACTACATCGCCACCGCGCACGACGATCAGAAATTCGGCCTGTCGGTGAATGGCGGGGCGGCGCTGGTGGCGATGATGCGCTGCTACCACTCGTCCCGGATGGAATTGCTCGGGGTCCACTCGCATATCGGCTCGCAGATTTTCGACACCAACGGCTTCGAGGTGGCCGCCCGGCGCACGCTGAAGTTATTCGCCCAATTCCGCGAGGCCACCGGCTCGCTGATGCCCGAATTGGATTTGGGCGGCGGTTTCGGCATCGCCTACGTCAAGGAGGACACTCCCTCCAGCGCCGAGGAATTGGCCACCAGCCTGCGTGACATCGTTGAGCACGAGTGCCGGGGATTCGGGCTGGAGCCGCCCAAAGTCTCCATAGAGCCGGGCCGGGCCATCAGCGGCCCCTCCGGGACGGCGCTGTACGAGGTGGGCACGGTCAAAATCGTCGATATCGGCGGTGGGCTGAGCCGCCGCTATATCAGCGTGGACGGCGGGATGAGCGACAACATCCGCCCGGCGCTTTACGGCGCGGAGTACTCCGCCGCGCTGGCCAACCGCTCTTCGCAGGCGGAGCCGGTGATCTCCCGCGTCGTCGGACTGCATTGTGAGTCGGGCGATATCCTGGTGCGGGATGAATTCCTGCCCGGCGACGTGCGTCCCGGCGACCTGATCGCCGTTCCGGCCTCGGGGGCGTACAGCCGCTCGATGGCCAGCAACTATAACCATGTGCCGCGCCCGCCGGTGGTGGCACTGGCCCAAGATCGGGCCGATGTGCTGGTGCGGCGGGAAACTCTGGAAGACTTGTTGCGTTTGGATGCCGGTGTGGAAGGTTGTGTTGAATGAGTACCGCGTTGCGAGTGGCGCTATTGGGCTGTGGCACGGTTGGCTCACAGGTCGCCCGGATGCTCTTGGAGCAGTCGGACGAATTGCGGGCCAGGTCCGGTCGGGGCTTGGAATTGGTCGGCATCGCGGTGCGCGATATAACGAAGGAACGGCGCGGCATCGATTCGTCCCTGCTCACCGACGACGCGCAGGCCCTGGTCTCCCGTGACGATCTCGACATTGTCATCGAGTTGATCGGCGGCATAGCACCGGCCGAGACGTTGATCATGACCGCGCTGGCGAACCGGACATCTGTCATCACCGCGAATAAAGCCCTGCTGGCGCTGTCCGGCCCCAAGATTCACGCCGCCGCCGAGGCCAATGGCGTCGATCTCTACTATGAGGCCGCAGTGGCCGGGGCGATCCCGATCATCCGTCCCTTGCGGGAATCACTGGTGGGCGATCAGATCACTGCGGTGAAGGGCATCGTGAACGGCACCACCAATTTCATCTTGGAGAAGATGTACGACGATGGTGCCGCCTATCAAGACGTGCTGGCCGAGGCGCAACGGCTGGGTTACGCGGAGGCCGATCCGACCGCTGACGTGGAGGGCTTCGACGCGGCGAGCAAGGCTGCCATCCTGGCCGGGTTGGCTTTCCACACCAAGGTGGTGCTGGACGATGTGAGCCGGGACGGCATCACCGGGGTGACCGCTGCCGATATAGCCGCT
>JAISCH010000079.1 GCA_031265725.1 Propionibacteriaceae bacterium | reverse complement strand
CTATGACCAGTTGACGATCAGTGACGACGTGGTGGGCGAGGCCAAGGACTATCTGCTAGAGAACCAGGTGGCGACCATCGCCCTGCACGAGGACAACCCGCTCTATGTCGTGCTTCCGGCCTCAGTGGAGTTGGAGATCACTTACACCGAGCCGGGGCTGCAGGGGGACCGTTCCACCGGGGGCACCAAACCGGCCACCGTGGAGACCGGCCTGCAAATCCAGGTGCCACTCTTCCTGGTCACCGGGGAGAGAGTGAAAGTTGACACCCGCGACGGCAGTTATCTGGGCCGGGTCTAGTGGCTGAGGGAATCACTGGACACCGGACGAAGGCCCGCAAGCGCGCGCTGGACATCCTTTTCGAGGTCGATCTGTGCGAGTCCTCGGTCGCGGACTCCTTGGCATTGCACGCCGGACAGGCCGATCCGCCGCTGCGCCCCTACACAGTCGAACTCGTAGAGGGAGTCGAGTCGAATAGGGACGCGCTGGACGCCCGGATCGCCGCGCATCTGGCTGACGACTGGACCATCCAGCGGATGCCGAGAGTGGACCGCAATCTGGCCCGGATCGCCGTCTACGAGATGTGCCACGGCCAGGTAGAGCCAGCGGTGGCCATCGCTGAGGCCGTAGACTTGGCCGGAGGCCTCTCCACGGACAGTTCTCCCGCCTTCCTCAACGGCGTCCTCTCCGCTATCGCCAAAGACTTGGGCTGACAGTGCGAAGCCGCCGCTCTCCTCGGGTGCTGCGGAGCTGGCTTTGCAAGAGTGGCGGAGGCGGCTCAGTTGAGGGTGTGGCGAAGCTACACCAGGAGAGCTTTGGTAAGGTTTCGTTTGGCCTAAGTGAGGGAAGTAGATGACAAGTAGCCCGCTCCCTGATCGGGCACCGGCAATTCTGGTCTTGGAGGACGGTAGGACGTTTCGCGGCGTCAGCTTTGGCGCGCGGGGAGAGACGTTCGGTGAGGCCGTCTTCTCGACGGGGATGTCCGGTTATCAAGAGACATTGACCGATCCCAGCTATCACAGGCAGGTGGTCGTGGCCACCGCGCCGCATATCGGCAACACGGGTTGGAACGATGAGGACAACGAGTCACGCCGGATCTGGGTGGCTGGATACGTGGTGCGCGACCTGTCCCGGATGCGGTCCAACTGGCGTTCCAATCGTTGCTTGGACGACGTGCTGCGCAGCCAGGGCGTCGTCGGCATCGCGGAAGTGGACACCAGGGCGCTGACCAGGCATCTGCGTGAGCGCGGGGCGATGCGGGTCGGCATCTCCACCCAAGAACTTGACCCGGCGAAATTGTTGGAGAAAGTGCTGGCCCAGCCGAAGATGAAGGGCGCGAACCTCATCCCAGACGTCACCATCACCCAGCCAGTCACCGTGGCCGCCCAGGGCGAGCGCAAATTCAGCGTGGCCGCCATCGACCTGGGTGTGAAGGACAATTCCCCGGCCTCAATGGCCGAGCGCGGCATGGAGGTACGGGTGCTGCCAGCGGACACCACCTTCGTCCAGTTGCAAGAACTACAACCAGATGGGGTCTTCTTCTCCAACGGCCCGGGCGACCCGGACACCGCCGACGCGCAGGTCGCCCTGTTGAAAGAAGTCTTGGACGCGCACATCCCGTTCTTCGGGATCTGCCTGGGCAACCAGCTCTTCGGACGGGCGCTCGGCTTCGGCACCTACAAACTCAAATACGGCCATCGCGGGATAAACCTGCCAGTGATGGATTTGACCACCAATAAGGTCGAGATCACCGCGCAGAACCACGGTTTCGCTGTTGACGCCCCGCTGGACACCGGCACGCAGACCCGCTGGGGGATCGCCAGGGTCTCCCATGTCTGTCTGAACGACCAAGTGGTCGAGGGCCTGGAACTCCGCGATCCAGCGGGCAAACTGGTCGGTTTCTCCGTGCAATACCACCCGGAGGCGTCGGCTGGCCCGCATGAGGCGGCCTACCTCTTCGACCGCTTCGCGGTGATGATGGGAGGTGAGGCCTGATGCCCCGCCGTGAGGACATCAAGTCGATCATGGTCATCGGCTCCGGGCCGATCATCATCGGTCAGGCCTGCGAATTCGACTATTCCGGCACCCAGGCCTGCCGGGTGCTGCGTGAGGAGGGCTTCCGGGTCGTCCTGGTGAATTCCAACCCGGCGACGATCATGACCGATCCGGAATTCGCCGACGCCACCTACATTGAGCCGATCTCCGCCAGCTATCTGGAGAAGGTCATCGCCGCCGAGCGCCCAGACGCGCTGCTGGCGACGCTGGGCGGACAGACCGCGCTCAACGCCGCAGTCGCCCTGCATGACTCCGGAGTGCTGGAACGCTACGGGGTCGAATTGATCGGAGCGTCCATCGCCGCCATCCGGGCCGGTGAGGACCGCGAGTTATTTAAAGAGATCATCAATTCCCTGGACGTGCCCAGCGCCAGTCCGGAAGTCGCCCGCTCAGTGATCTGCCACACCATCGAAGAAGTGGTCACCGCCGCCGCCGAGCTGGGCTATCCGGTGGTGGTGCGCCCGTCGTTCACAATGGGTGGGGTCGGCTCCGGCTTCGCCCGTGGCGAGGATGAATTGCGCCGGATCGCCGGTACTGGTCTGGCCGCTTCCCCGGTGACCGAGGTGCTGATCGAGGAATCGGTGCAAGGCTGGAAAGAATTCG
>JAISCH010000054.1 GCA_031265725.1 Propionibacteriaceae bacterium | reverse complement strand
CTACCTGTCAGCGCGATCTTCCAGTGGACGAGGCGCACACGCAATATATTCTGGCGGATCATAAGGACGATGAAGTGGTCGCCATTGAATTGCCTGCCGACGCGGGCGGATTGGAGTTGGCCCGCGCGAATGCGTTGATCACTGTCGAGCCAGGCCAGCAAGTCAATGCTGGTGACTCGGTGGATTGCTGGCTGTTGGACGGTTGACTTGTCTCGCGGATGGCCGGTGACGCTGACTGAGGGACGAGTCACGTTGCGTCCGTTGCGGGTGCGGGATGAGCAGGCGTGGAGTGAGATTCGCCGGAACGCTCCCGGCTGGTTTCAGCCTTGGGATGCCACCCGGCCGCGAGAGTCGAAGGAGCCGTTGCTCAACTTCGCCCAGATGGTGCGGAAATATCAGGCCCGGGCCAAAGCGGGGACGATGCTTCCTTGGGGGGTGCATTACGCCTCGGCCAGTGGGGGGAGGCCGGTGTTCGTCGGACAGGTGACGGTGAGCGGGATAACGTCCGGTTCGGCGTCCTGGGGGATGATCGGGTATTGGATCGGCCCGCGCTGGGCTGGGCAGGGCATCATCCCACTCGCGGTCGCTATGGCTTGCGACCACTGCTTTCAGACGGTGGGGCTGCATCGGTTGGAGATCGCCATTCGCCCGGAGAACAGCAATTCGCTGGCGGTGGCGCGCAAGCTCGGCTTTCGCCATGAGGGGCGCAGACAGCGTTATATGCACGTCGATGGGGATTGGCGCGATCATGAGATGTTCGCCCTGCACTGCGAAGAAGTACCCGACGGGCTGGTGAGACGCCTAGTCCGCTAGTGGTTGATTCTCCGACACTCCGTGCCGGGTCAGCCCGGCGAGGTCAAAGTTCTCGTAGCGTTCAGGGTGTGGGACTTACCGGCTTGATCTTCGGCGCTATTGCTGCCGCCTGGCTGGTGTACCTGGTCCCCTATTTCCTGCAACGCCGGGGGCTGCCGGAGGACCAGCTCGACGAGGCCTATTCGACCACTGCGATAACTATCGTCCATACCGGTTCTGATCTGGCGATGGCTGACGAGGGTGCTGACGAGATTTTGTCGGTGCGTTCCCAGTTGGCTGAGTTGACCAAGGCCGACCAGCGGGCTGCCGCACGGCGGCGCAATGTGTTGATCTTCCTGTCGGTAGCCCAGATCGCTGTCGCCGTTCTCGTCGTCTGTGGGTTGGGGGAGTGGTGGACGGCGCTCATCCCGTTTGTGGTGACTGTAGCGTTCCTGGTCGTCGCGCGGGTCACTGTGCGTCGGATGCGGGCCGGTCTGGCCCGGAAAGCCCGTGAGATAAGGGCGGACGAGACCGAGGACTCACAAGCCATCCGGCTCACCGATTCCGATGTGACCGGGCATGAGCACTCGATTGAGTTGAGTGTGCCGGTGCCCAAGCTGTACTCCCTGTTGGACCCGATTCCGATCACCCGGCCGACTTATATCTCACAGCCGCTCGCCCCGCGCACCGTGCGTACCATCGACCTGTCCGCTCCGCCGACTTCGCCTGGCGGTATCCCGGTCGCCATTGACGACCCGCTCCCGAAACGGAATGTCCTTGACGAACGCCGTCACCAAGCTGGCTGACTCACGCCTTGCCAACACACCCTGAGCATCGCTCGTTAACGCTCCCTTTGTAATCAATCAGCTAGAAAGCCCCAATGAAGTGTCCTCGCTGCGGTACTTTGCGGGGGCCTCGGAGAGGAAAACTCGGCTCATTCGTTTTAATTCCGTGGCGTAACCTCTTAGTAGCGGAAATTGGATGGTGCTGGGCTGTAGTCGGCACCGTCGGTAACTGTTAGCGTTGTTACATGCTAACCGCCGCCAGTGTTGTCGATAATGGCCAGCGCCATTGGGGCCGATTTTTACGCACGCCGTCCAATGCCAATCCCGCCGCAGCTTTTCCGGGGTTGAAAGGCGCGTTCGAGTCTTTCCGCACTAAGGAATGGGTGGGGTTCACCATCACCCACCGCGAATTCTTCTCCTCCATGATCGTTCAGGACGCCAAGTACCTGCTCAGTTCGGAGTGGTATCTCTCCGACATCGCCAGCCAGTCGCTCGCCCAACATGCCGCGAATCTGCTGGCCGGGTCAGTGCGGCTGCCCGCTGACATATTGCATTCGCAAGTGAATTTCGCCGCCAAGGGCTATCACATCCACTACGGGTTCAGTGAGCAGCAAGTTGTCATAACTATTGACCTGGCGCAGACGAAGACCGCTCCGGCAGTCCACGGCAAGATTCTGTTGGACGCCGCCAAGGCCGCCCCGCCGTTGGTCGTCTCGACCAGGCTGCCCAAGGGGTCGATGTATACCAACAAGATCATCTTCCCCGCCAGCGGCGCGATCTCGGTGGGGAACCGGGCGTCTGTTTTCGACCCAAGCCAAGATTTCGCCATCTTGGACGAGCACAAGTCTCATCTGCCCTACCGGACGACCTGGACTTGGGGCACTTTCGCCCTACCCGTCGAAGGCGGCTATGCCGGCGCGAACTTCGCCATCCGCCCAGCTCTGCCCGGCCAGGAGGAGGAGTCCTGCATCTGGACCCCGGACGCCGCCGAACCGCTGGCCAACGTCCATTTCACCCAATTGCGCGACGACCCCCGCTCAGATTGGTCCATCGAATCGACGGACGGCCGCCTGGACGTGCTCTTCTCCCCACTAGGCCACAAGGGCGTCGACCAACAATTAGTCCTAGCCGAAATCCACTACCTGCAGATGTACGGCCAATACTCCGGCATATTGCGCGGCGAGAACGGAACGTGGGAATTCAAAGAAGTCCACGGCGTCTGCGAAAAAATGGACATGCGCGCCTAATCAGACGCAAGTGACGCGCTGTCCCGCTCGCAGTTCCCGACGTGCAACACCCGTCAAACTCATAATCCACAATTACTGAGACAGTCCCGAATAATTCCCGTGGTGAGCTTTTGCTTTTGGGCTGTCGATCAGTAGTCGCGCCCTCATGGGTCAAACCATGTGCGAAATAGCATTGAACTGACTTTCAGTGTCATCCGGTCGGTTAACGACGAGTCGTGGCACGGGGGCGGGCTTCGAAGCGGGTTTCGCGCATGACTAGCACTATCGCCAGGCTGAGTAGCGCCAGCAGAAAGCAGATGGATATGTTCAGCCAGGCGGCTTGGGCGAATCCGGTCTCGATGGAGTGGCGCACCGGCTCAGGCAATTCGGCCAGGTTGCTGGTGTCGTTCAAGTCGAAGGTGACGCCAGGCGGGAGCGCGGTGCCGTCATGTTGCATCCTGAGTGCGATCTGGCTGTTCGCCACACTGAAGAGGAGCGCCAACTGAGTTGACACCGCGATGGCGAACACTACGCTCTTGACCAGCGTCGTGGTCCCGGCCGCAGTGGCGTACTGAGCGGGTGGGACCGAGCGCTGCAAAGCCACTTCGAGCGGAGTGAAGGCCAAGCCGCTGCCGAGTCCGTAGAGGAGCACCCCGACTCCGGCCAAGGCCCACGGCACAGCCAAACCCAGTGGCGCTATCAAGAGCAGTCCAACCGCTAAGAGTCCGAATCCGATGACTGACTGTGGCTTGTAACGTCCGGTCCTTGACATTGAGATACTCT
>JAISCH010000015.1 GCA_031265725.1 Propionibacteriaceae bacterium | reverse complement strand
TGCCGAGGGTGTAGTAGGCGATTCCATGCCACAGCGGCGCTCCTGGCCCCCAGAATCCGCCGGGGTAGACCGTCCAGACTATCCCGGAGGGCACTCCGTCGACTGGCCAGGCGAAGAGGACTGCGGTCATGATGGCCAGCGTCATAAAGGTGGCTGCACGGGTCCGGCTACGTGATGCGAGCCACAATCCCATCGGCAGGGCCAACACCCAATGCGGAGTCCACGACAATGGGGAAATCAACAGGGTCACTGTCGCCAGGCAGCAAAAGACAGTCAAAGCGTCACGGTTGGCAAACCTGGTTGCCAAGAACAATCCACCGGCTCCCAACAGCAGGAAGAGGAAAAGCCAGACCAGCGAAATGGCTTGATCGGGGACGCCGAGAGCCGCACCGATCCGCAGCAGGGCACCCTTCAGGCTCTGATTGCCCAGATGGGCTCCACCGATACGATTGCTGATCACTGCTTGGGACCAGTAATGGAGGCTGTCGGCCGGGAACAGGACACCGCCGATCACCACCGAACCGGCGAATGATATTGCCGCGTTGCGGGCGGCGGCGTACTGCTTGGAGAGCAGATAGTAGAGCACGAAGAGCCCAGGGGTCAGTTTCACGCCGGTCAACAATCCCATGATGACCCCCTTCGCCCGATGGCCGCTGGGCAGGACGAAATCTGCCAGGGCGAGGGCGGCGATGATCAGATTCACTTGGCCCATCATGAAATTCTGTTGCACCGGCTCACTGAGCAACAGCAGACCAGCACAACCAACAGTCATACCCAGTCCGAGCATCCGGGACTGCCCGGTGGAGCGCAGAGTGGAGCGACACAAGAACGCGAGAGCGATGAAGTTGAGCGCGCTCATGACCACTTTTGCGACTTCCAAGGGAACCAGGGCCAGCGGGGCCAGAACGACCAGTGCGAACGGAGGATAGAGATACGGCAAATTCGACTCGGTGAACCCGCCCGAGTACACCGACTCTCCAGCCAACACCGCATGGAACGCGTCCCGGTAGACCTGCATGTCGATCATCGTCCAGCGCATCGCCGGGTCGCCCGCCGTCCACAGCACATGGACGACGATCGCTACCGCAAGGACGAGCCATCCGAGCGAGTGACACCAATACTTCCTGTACTTCCGAAAAAAAGGCAGGCAAAAACCTGCAAAACCACCAACCCGCACCAAACTAACTGACCCCCACTCTCAGCAGTTCAATGCTTTCATGTCACTGCAATCCCCACCGCCCCTTTTTGAAATCCCGCCAACTTTCACCAGCCAACGCAGCGTCAGTATCCATCCAGCTAAGCCAGCTTCGTTCCACGTCCGATCCAGCGCTGGCTACCAGGGGGTGTTGGCTAACCAGAGGGTGCCAGCGGTGGTGTGTTTCTCGTCAGCGGTCTTGTCGGCGTCCCAATTCTTACGGCCGCCGAACTCTGCGATGATCTCAACGTTCGCCAGCTTGAAGATGAATTCTGGAATGGTCAGGATGCCGCCGCAGTATCGGAGCAACGCGGGGATGTCGGGTGGAATATCCCAGATGATCTTGTCTTCCCAGTACAGGGAGCATCTGCGCAGCCCGTCATTGTCTGGGTAGGTGTGCACGGTCAGGAAGCCTGCTGGTATGCGCCAGTTCAGGTTGTTCACCTTTGCCAGCACCTTGCCAGCGGCGTCCGGCTCGAACCGGATATCGGCGGCTATCGGGGAGACTGAATGCAGCGAGTTGTCCTCGGTGAGGAACAGCGTCACGAATCCGTTGTGTTCCGCCCAGTAGCCGGGCGGGGGCATGCCCGGAAGAATGTCGACAACTCCTCCGGTGCAGTCGGGGGATTGCACGGCACCTTCCAATGCTCTCTTGAGTATTGGTGAGAATTCATCCTTTGGAACTGGCATGAGTGTCTTCTGTCGTCCTACCGCTTCCAATATTTGCCGTGCTCGATGCAGACCATGCCAGTGCAGTTGCAACTGGAACAGGTGAGATCTCCGAAGAATCCCCGGCCTTTTCCGCCTGTCCCACGGCACACCTGGCACTGGTGTAGCGGCCTGAAGCATTTCTCGCATTTCATCTGAATACTTTTCCTTCCGACAGCGTGCCAGACAAAGCGTGCCAGACAAGTCTGGTCTTGGCACTTCAGTATCGCTCTGTGGCACCGACGGCTACCGCTGGCCGCTTTCGAGGTTCAGTTGCACGGACGGCGCAACGCGCTGAACCAATTCGTCCAACGGCATGGTGGCGATTGGGGGGACTGCGGAGAGATGGCGGGCTACGGCGACGCTGAGGAGGTGGCTGAGGGCTAGGCCGGTGATCCCTGCGTTATTTACGAAGCGGTGATTGCAATCGGTGAGTAGCATATGCGTTAATACCAATGCTGCTATGCCGGGGACAGAACGTATTGGGCGCGGTTGATTGGTGACATGGTTCGTGATCGGCAGGGGGAGTTATGAAACGGCATCTTCGACTTGTTTTGGCTTTGGCGATAACGGTCATTGCTGGGGTCGCTGTCACTGCCACGCTTCTCATCAATCATGCGGGTGGGGATGGGGCTGGTGAATATACCGATGAGCAGTTGATTTCGGAGTTGGATTCCGCGTTCAAGGGTGGGCAGTCTGCTGATTCAGCGTCTGAGTTGTTTGAGGTGCTTTTGAATCGTCGGGGCAGCATCGACCGTGGCCTTGTCATAGCTGCCATTACTGACGATGGGCTGGCCCCAGAGATACGTGGGTTGCTGATGGACATATTGGCTGGCGATCCGGGATCGACCCGGCTCCCGGATGACATGCGTCAGTTGCTGTTGGATGAGAA
>JAISCH010000347.1 GCA_031265725.1 Propionibacteriaceae bacterium | reverse complement strand
TTTGCTTATCGCGGCTAACTAATGGACATGTCCACCAGGGGCCGCCGGCTCATCTTCTTCCGGCTTGTCCACCACAGAGGTTTCCGTGGTGAGCAGCAAGCTGGCGATAGAAGCGGCATTGGCCAACGCGGAACGAGTGACCTTGACTGGGTCGATCACGCCGTCAGCGATCAGGTCGCCGTAAATGCCGGTGGCAGCGTTATAACCGCTGCCTGGGGCCATTTCGGAGACCTTGGAGACGATCAGATAACCCGGCTCGCCACCGTTCTCAGCGATCCAACGCAGTGGCTCGACGACAGCCTTGGCGACAATGTTGACCCCAGACTTCTCGTCTCCGGTCTTGCCCAGACCATCAGCCAGCACCCTGGCGGCATGGATGAGGGCCGATCCGCCACCGGCGACGATGCCCTCCTCGATAGCGGCGCGAGTGGCCGATACGGCGTCCTCGATGCGGTGCTTCTTCTCCTTCAACTCCACCTCAGTGGCAGCGCCGACCTTGATCACGCAGACGCCACCGGCGAGTTTCGCAACTCGTTCCTGCAGCTTCTCCCGGTCCCAATCGGAATCGGTGCGCTCGATCTCGGCCCGGAGCTGGGCCACCCTGGCGGCGACGTCGGCTTGGGAGCCAGCGCCGTTCACAATGGTGGTGTTGTCCTTGGTGACGACGATCTTGGACGCGGTGCCCAAGACTTCGAGACCGACCTGGTCGAGTTTGAGGCCGACCTCGGGAGCGACCACTTGGCCACCGGTGAGCACGGCGATATCTTCCAGCATGGCCTTGCGCCGGTCACCGAAGGCCGGAGCCTTGACGGCGACCGAGGTGAAGACGCCCTTGATCTTGTTGACGATCAGAGTGGAGAGCGCTTCGCCGTCCACGTCCTCAGCCACGATGAACAGCGTCTTGCCCGCGCCGATGATCTTCTCCAACAGCGGCAGCAATTCCTGGATAGCAGAAATCTTCGCCTGGTGGATCAGGATGTACGGGTCTTCCAGAACGGCTTCCATCCGGTCCGGATCGGTGACGAAGTACGGGGAGAGATAGCCCTTGTCGAATTGCATGCCCTCGGTGAACTCCAGTTCAGTGCCGAAGGTGTTGGACTCGTCAACGGTGATCACGCCGTCTTTGCCGACCTTGTCGAAGGCCTCGGCGATCAACTGGCCGATCTGCTCGTCCCGGCTGGAGATGGTGGCCACATTCGCCATGTCGGCGGTGGAGTCCACCTCGTGAGCCAGCTTGGGCAGCTCGGCGTCGATGGCCTCGACGGCCGCGTCGATACCGCGCTTCAACTCAATCGGATTGGCACCGGCCGCCACAGCCCGCAGACCCTCGTGGACGAGGGCTTGCGCCAGCACCGTTGCGGTGGTGGTGCCGTCGCCGGCGATGTCATTGGTCTTGGTGGCCACCTCTTTGGCCAGTCTGGCACCGAGGTTTTCGAAGGGATCGGTCAGCTCGACCTCTTTGGCGACGGTCACGCCGTCGTTGGTGATGGTCGGTGCGCCCCACTTCTTGTCGAGAACGACGTAGCGGCCTTTGGGGCCGAGGGTGACCTTGACGGTATTGGCGAGGGTGTCGACTCCGCGCTCCAGGGAGCGGCGGGCCTCCTCGTCAAACTGTAGAATTTTTGGCATTTACCTTAGCCTGCCTCACTTGACGACTACGGCCAGAATGTCACGGGCGTTCAGGAGCAAATACTCCTCGCCGCCATACTTGACTTCGGTGCCGCCGTACTTGCTGAAGATGACGATGTCGCCGTCTTTGACATCTACGGGGATGCGCTTTCCGGAGTCATCTGTGCGGCCGGGGCCGGTGGCGATGACCTTGCCCTCTTGGGGCTTCTCTTTTGCGGTATCGGGAATGACCAGACCAGAAGCAGTGGTCTGCTCAGCCTCTAGCGGCTGGACGAGGACGCGGTCCTCAAGCGGCTTGATCGTGACTGCCACGTCAAAACCCTTTCGTTTGTCGAATCGATGTTTCTTAGCGGCCAAGGTGTCGTCGCGGTGCCACCTGTGGCTGTTGGCACACTCATGTTGAGAGTGCCAACTAAGAATCTATACCTCGGTTAGCACTCAGGCAAGCTGAGTGCCAGAAATTTGGGCAGTGTCTTGAGTGGCACGGCTGGAAATCCCAGTGATTGTCAGTCGGCCATCGTTTCTGCGCAGTAACAATTTGGCGACGTGGGGGTTACATTCTGAAACAAGCTCTTGTCTGAACCCAGATCGTTACCATAACGTTATCTCCAGCGGTTTCCCCTGCACGCTAACACCAGCGTGTCTTGCGAGGGAAGGAGAGACAGCGATGTCTACATATCTGATCCGTTGCGGTCAGTTATTCGATGGGTTGACCCCGGAGTTGCGCGAGAATCAGACGATACTGGTCGAGGGTGACACCATCACTGCGGTGGGGAGCGGCCTGAGTTGTCTGGCAGATGCCGAGGTCATCGACCTCAGCGGCCTCACCGTGACGCCGGGCCTGATCGATGCCCATATCCATACCGACATCTTCCGTTGGGAGCATTTGGGCGGATTGCTGGCGGCTTCGCCCAACTGGGTGACCCTGGGCCACTTGCACACCGCCCAGCGTACGCTTGAGCGCGGCTTCACCACGATCCGGGCGATGGGCCTGCTTGACCCAGGGTTCGGCATCGTCGATGTCAAACGGGCTATCGAGGCTGGTTATTTCACTGGCTCCCGGATGGTCGTCGCCTGTCACATGCTCGGCGCTGAGGGCAGCCATGCCGACTACAGCCAATTCTTCGTCGCCAATCCTGATCGGGCCGAGCAAATTCAGATGCCGAATATCGGCACTGGCCCGGACCATTTCCGCCGAACTGTGCGGCGTGAATTCAAATACGGCGGCGACTTCATCAAATTCTTCATGTCGGGAGGTTTCGCAACTCCCAACGACGGCCCGGAGGAGCAGCAGCTCAGTGCGACGGAAGTGGCCGCCATCATCGACACCGCGCATGCCCTGGGTCGGCAGGCGACTGCCCACGTCTATGCGCCACCAGAGATAAACCTGCTGCTCGACCACGGCATCGACGGACTGGAGCACGCCGCGATGATCGATGAGCCGACCGCGCGCCGGGTGGAGCAGGCTGGAGTGTACCTGGTGCCGACCTTCTCGCCCTATGACGAGATCATCGACCTAGACGAAGAGAACATGAAAAAGAAGCCACCGGAATTCGCCCAGAAATTGCGCGACTATGCCCAGCGGCTCGCTGACGGTCGCCGCATCATCGCTGAGTCCAAGATCAGGCTCGGCTTCGGGTCCGATCTGGTCGCCGTCCATCAGGCCTATGAGAGTTGGTACGAGTATGGCTGCTGGTTGCGCGCCGGTATCGACCCGTTCCGGGCGTTGACCGCCGCCACCAGCGTCAATGCCGGCATTCTGGGGCTGAGCCGAGTGGGCAGCATAACTGTGGGGCAATTCGCTGATATCGCCGGCTGGCATCGTGACCTGCTCGCCGACCCGGACGCGCTGAGTGAGTGCGACTTTGTCATGAAAGCGGGACGAAGCTGTCCCACCAACTACACCTCGAACTGAAACTGAATAGTAAGTGAAAAAAGAAAGGATATTTTGAAAAGTGTATAGATCTATGCTCTATTTACAGGTGAAACCCGGTCAGGCCGATGCGCTGATCGAATGGTACAAAGAAGTCCGGGTGCTGGAGAAGGCCGTGGAGGCGGTCGGCTGTGTCAGCACCGAGATTTACAAACTTCCCGACGATCCGGATCAGCTTTTTGTGACGGCGTACTGGAAGGAACATGACGATTATCAGCGTTGGATAGACCATCCACTGCGGCACGAATTGGCTCCCGGGGTCAATCAATTCATGGCTGAGACGGCTGAATTCACCTCTAGTTCGCGGGGTGCTCTGCTGGAGAGTTCCCACGCCTATCCCTGGCCGATCTGAGAGAAGAGATACTGATGACAACACTTATCAAAAATGCTCGGATAGTCACTGCTGGTGTCGCTCCCGGCGAGCCGACGACTATCGCTATTGACGATGCCGGACTGATCTCCGGTATCGGCGTAACGCCGGACGATGCGGACAAAGTCATTGACGCCGAGGGACGCAGTGTGCTCCCCGGCCTGATCGACGCGCATATCCACGTCTATGCCACTTCGATGATCCTGGACGAGATAAACCGCGCTCCGCTGAGCTATGTGGCGCTGAAGGCGAGCCAACGACTGGCCCGGGCCCAGCGCCGTGGGTTCACCACGCTGCGCGATGTCGGCGGCGGTGACATCGGATTGGCGCGGGCGATCAAGGAAGGGGTCATCCCGGCTCCGCGCCTGCTCTACACCGGCCCGGCGATCAGCCAGACCGGCGGTCACGGCGACGGGCGCAACCCCTATTACGAAATGCATCCCGACTGTGGCTGCGCTGCGATGACCGTCATCGTGGACGGGGTGGACGCCATCCGTCATCAAGTGCGTGAACACATGCGCCTGGGTGTGTCAGCGATCAAACTGATGGTCTCCGGAGGGGTGGCTTCGCCCACCGATCCGATCATGGTCCCGCAGTACACCGCTGAGGAGAT
>JAISCH010000315.1 GCA_031265725.1 Propionibacteriaceae bacterium | reverse complement strand
CACGTTTGCGTTCAAAGAAGTATCACCTTTGCGTTAGTTTTAGTATCACGTTTGCGTTAAAACGAGATTCCTGATCGACACGAGATTCCTCGACAGCGCGGCATAGCGAGCCAAAGCGAAGCGGCAGAAGCACTGAGCTATAGACGTGCCGCTGACTGCGGTGCGGCGGTGAGCGGGCGGTTCGGGGCTGGAGCGTATAAACTCTGGCTTTGTGAGTTTCCGTTTGTATGACAGCGCCCAGCGCAGGATAGTTCCCTTCGAACCAGTACGTGCTGGGGAATGCTCGATCTATCACTGCGGGCTCACCGTGCAGTCCGCGCCCCATCTCGGCCATATTCGCAAAGAGGTCATCTTTGATGTGTTGCGCCGTTGGCTGAGCTATTCCGGCTTCAAGGTGCAGATCGTCGCCAACGTCACCGACATTGACGACAAAATCCTGAACAATGCCGCCAAGCAGGGCATCCCTTGGTACGCGCTCGCCTACCATTTCGAGCTTGAATTGCACAAGGCCTATGCCGCCCTCGGCTGCACGCCGCCCAGCTATGAGCCACGCGCGACCGGCCACATTCCGGAAATGATCGAATTGATCTCCACGCTCATCGACAACGGACACGCCTATGCCGCCGAGGACGGCTCCGGAGACGTCTATTTCGACGTCCGCTCTTGGGCGGATTACGGATCGCTGTCCGGGCAGCGGGTGGACGAGATGCAGCCCGCCGAGGACGCACCACCCGAAGGCAAGCACGATCCGCGCGATTTCGCGCTCTGGAAGGGCTATAAGCCGGGTGAGCCGGTCACCGCGTCTTGGCCCTCCCCCTGGGGGCGCGGCCGTCCGGGTTGGCATATCGAATGCTCCACCATGTCGGGCAAGTACCTGGGCGACGCCTTCGATATCCACGGCGGCGGGATGGACCTGAAATTCCCCCACCACGAGAATGAGAAAGCCCAGTCCCAGGCCGCTGGCCGTCCGTTCGCAAAGTACTGGATGCACAACGGCTGGCTGACCACGGCTGGGGAGAAGATGAGCAAGTCTCTCGGCAACACCGCCACAGTCACTGAAGTGGTGAAGCGTTTCCCGGCCCGGGCCGTCCGGTTGTACCTGCTCGCGCCGCACTACCGTTCGGCGGTGGAACTCTCCGACGAGGCATTGGCCGAGGCCACCGCGCAGTTGGCCCGGCTGGACTCGTTCTTGACCAGGGCTGACGAGGCGCTGGGCAAGGTCGCGGCGGGTGAGGTTCCAGCGGAATTTGCGGCAGCGATGGATGACGATCTGGGCACTCCGGCAGCGATGGCCATCCTTTTCCAGCAGGTGCGTTCCGGCAATCAAGCCTTGGAGAGCGATGATTTGGCGACGGCCGAGGTGGCGTTGGCGAGGGTGCGGGCGATGCTGGACATCTTCGGGTTGCATCCCGACGACGCGGTTTGGCAGGCTGCCGGTGGCCAGGAGAAGCAGTTGAAACCAGTGCTGGACGGCTTGGTGGAAGCATTGCTCGCCCAGCGTCAGCAGGCCAGGGCGCGCAAGGATTTCGCCGCCGCCGACGCCATCCGCGACAAACTGGCCGAACTCGGACTGAAGATCGAGGACACTCCAGCCGGTGCGCGTTGGAGCTTGGCCTAGCCTCACTTGGTAGTTTAATCTTTGATGTTTGAGCCTAGTTTTGTTCTTCTCGGGGTCCCCGCAAAGTATCGTAGCGAGCGGAGAACTTTGTGGGGCTATCTAGATGAGGGTTCCAACCGGAGCGGGGATTAGCAGCTATGGGAAAACGATCATTGCGCGGCAAGGGGCCGACCCCGAAAGCCGAGGACCGGCCCTATCACAAGGCTTTCCGCAAGCGCGGCCCGAATGAGCCGGGCCGAACTCCTGGCGGCAAGCCGAAAGGCCAGTTCTCCGGCAGGCGTCAATACGGCGGCACCGCGACTGCCGGCGCGGATTGGGTGATCGGGCGCAACCCGGTCTGGGAAGCGCTGCAAGCCGGGTTGCCGGTCAAGCGCGCCTATGTTGCTGACGGAGTCGAACGCGACGACCGGCTCCGGGACATTCTGGCTTTCGCCGCCAACAACGGCATCTCGCTGCTGCAGGCCACCCGGCAAGAATTGGACCGGCTCACTGGCGGCGGCGTGCATCAGGGTGTGGCGCTGCAATTGCCCAGCTACGAGTACGCCAACGCCCAAACCGTGTTGGAAGACGCGCTTGCCAGCGACGAGGCGGCTTTGGTGGTGGCGCTGGATTCCATCACCGATCCGCGCAATCTCGGCGCGATCATCCGTTCAGCCGCCGCTTTCGGCGCGCAAGGGGTGATCATCCCGGAACGACGCAGCGCCCAAGTCACCGCTGCGGCCTGGAAGACTTCAGCCGGTGCCGCCGCCCGGATCCCGGTGGCCAGGGTGACGAACCTCAACCGCACCCTGAAAAGCTATGCCGAGGCGGGATTCCAGGTGGTCGGGCTGGCCGGGGAGGCCGAGACCGACATCACCGCCGTTGGCGATGGTAGCCCGGTGTTGCTCGTCGTCGGTGCCGAGGGCAGTGGCCTGTCCCACCTGGTCAGACAGAATTGCGACGTTCTCGCCCGGATAGCGATAACTTCTGAGGTCGAGTCGCTGAATGCGTCGGTGGCGGCGTCGATAGCGCTCTACGAGATAACTCGCGCCCAGCTAGCCGAGTGATTCCCCCAGGGACATGCCGGGTGATGCCCACTCACGCACCGCCTAGAGTCAACGCCCATCTTCCGGCTGCGCTGCCGGTTCCCAAGCCCGCTGCACCCTGGCGGTGATCAGGCAGGTCACCTCGTAGGGGATGCTGCCCATCCATTGCGCGATCTCGGCGGTGGTGATCTCCTCGTCTTGGTCGCGGCCGATCAGCGTCACTTGGTCACCGATCACCACGTCTGTATGCGGCCCCAGGTCAACCATGAACTGATCCATGCAAATCCGCCCGGCAATCGGGTAGGAACGCCCGCCGATCAGCACCCGGCCCCGGTTGGAGGCCAGCCGAGAGTAGCCATCGCCGTAACCCACCGGAATAGTGGCGATCCAACTGTCCTGGACGGCGGTCCAGGTCCGTCCGTAAGAAACGGTATCGCCAGCGGATACCCGCTTGACGAAGCTGACCTGGGTCTTCCACTCCAAAGCGGGGCGCAGCGGGACGGTCTTGGGGCAGTCCGGATCGGGATAGGCGCCGTAAATGGCGATCCCCGGACGGACCATATCGAACCAGGACGACGGGTGGGCGAGCACTGCCCCGGAGTTGGCCAGATGCTTCAACAGCGGACCGGCGACAGCCTCCGTCTGCACGCAAGTGCGGGCGAAAAGGGCAATCTGCGCCTGGGAGAATTCGTCTTGGCTGGGGGTGTCGGAGACCGGCATGTGCGAGAAGATGCCGCTCAGCCGGAGCAATTGCGATCCCGCCACCAACTCAGCGAGCTTGGGCGCGTCCGCTGGGTGGCAGCCGATTCGTCCCATCCCGGTGTCGACTTTGAGCTGGACATTCACCGACTGCCCGACAGCGGCGGCGGCCTGCTCAGTCTCTTTCACCGAGATGGCGTCTATCACCGGCAGGGTTATTCCAGCGGAGACCGCCTGCACGACTTCCTCTCCCCGGGCGACGGAGAGCTTCATAATCGGCATGGTGATCCCGGCTGCGCGCAATTCCAGCCCTTCCGAGACGGTGGCCACCCCGAGGCATTCAGCGACTGTCGTAGCTTCGATCATTTGGGCGACGGCCACCGCGCCATGCCCGTAGGCATTCGCTTTTATCGGGGCGAGCACCTTGCGTCCACCCACCCGGGCACGTATCGCGCGCAGATTGGCCTCGATAGCGGCCAGCGAAATGACGGCGCGAGAAGAAGTCGACATGAGCAAATCGTTGCATACCCACTGGCAAACCCGGTATTTTCTGCAAAACTCCGCTAATAATGGCACTTGGCGGCGGAAACAAGGCAGTCAGCGATGCTCTAGGGTTGGCACATGGAACTAGCCGATTTCACCGCCCGATACCGCAGCTTGGCGGTGGCCGGATGCGAGTGGCGCGCCTTTGGGCTTGTCGATCCGGAACAGATGGCCGACCGCGTGTTCGCCCGGATGGCCAACAGGCCCGTCACGTTGAAAGAGCTTTACAAGGCCATCCAATATGTCGTTGACGATGGCTACCGTCGGGCTGCCAGCCAGAAACCGATCCTGTCCGTCTTCCAAGGCCCCTTGGTGAGTAGCCGGAAGCAGCCAGAGAAGACCTTCGAAGACCTGGCCGGTGACGCTTTGCGGCAATTGCCCAGCCGGGAGACCATCCTGCTCCAAGAAGCGTATTGGGACGAATTGGACATCACCGAGATCACCGAATTGTACGGCTACCCGGTGGCCAAAGCCGAAGAGCAGCTAGCCAAGGCCCGGATAAATTTCCAACGCCGCCTGGCCCGCAAAGGCCCGACCGTGGAAACCTCCGAAATCCCCACCATCCTCCGTCAAATCAAACCCGGCACCCACCGTCGTTAGCAGCTCGGATCGCAGTCTCTCCCCGAAATGCCCCAGCAGATTGTCGTGGGCCGATCTGCGCCTCTATTCCCCTGATCAGTGACGCTACCTACACTGCCGCCGCTATTATCGCCGGAAGCATCTGGGCCGCGTATAGCGGAACGTTAGTAAACGTGTCCTGTGGCCGGAATCTCGACATGGACATCCGCACCGCATAGGCCGGAGCAAAACGATCAAGGTAGCTGCGCAGGCTTTGCGATTTTCTAGCCTCCCCAGCTTTGACCTCTATCGGCACGATCACCGGGCCGAATTGCATGACGAAATCTATCTCAGCGGCTTTGCCTGCCCAATAGTACGGCCGGATATCTGGAGCAACTGCCACTAACTGCTGGTGGACGTACTGCTCTGCCAAAGCTCCACGAAACTCGCTGAACAGCGCATCTCCACTCACCGCAGTGGCTTGATCCAAACCAGCCATCGCCGCCAGAAGCCCCACATCCAAGCTGAAAAGTTTGAAGATTCCTTCCTCAACATAAGCGGCAAGTGGCAAGCCGGGCTTAGTGACACGTCGCACCGGATATGCCACCCCATAGTCAATCAGCCACTGCAATGCCAACTCAAAATCTCTGGCTCTGGCCCCGGGCCGAATAGTTCCCCAGACCAACTTCTTATTCTCTTTGGCCAGATGGACAGGTATTGAATCCCAAACCTGCCAGAGGCGGGCCAGATGGGCCGTCGGGGCGTGCTTGGAGAAGTCAGCCCGGATGAGTTCCAATAGCTCGCGTTGCGCGACACTGGCATCAGCCAGCCGTTTAGATTCGGCGTACCGGAGCACAGCTTCGGGCATCCCACCCACAAAGAGATATTGCCTAAGCAACTCCACCACTCTGTCATGAAGCACTGCCAGCAGTTCCCAATCGAGGTCAGTGATAGCGGTTGCGATCTGCGCGTATCCAACTGCGGTCAGGAATTCGGTGAAGGTCAACGGCGAGAGCCGCAGGATATTCACTTTGCCGACTGGCAGCGATGCCCCTGGATGCAGGTTCAGGCCAAGATGGCTGCCAGCAGCTATGACATGGTATTCGGGAGCTTGTTCCTCGAAGTATTTCAAACTGGTTAACGCGCGTGGCACAGCCTGAATCTCGTCAAGGATCAACAAGGTAGATCCCGGATTCGTCTGCTGGCCGTGCAACGCATCTAGCGCCCGCACGATGCGTTGCGGGTCCAAGTCACCTTCGAAGATTTGTTTCAGCGGCCCACTGACACTCTGCGCATCAAAATTGACATACAACGTGTTGTCGTAGTGCTGCGTTCCGAACTGCCTTGCCAACCAGGTCTTGCCCACCTGTCGGGCACCGCGCAGAATCAGCGGTTTGCGCTGTGGTGAATTCTTCCACTCCAGCAACTGTGACATTGCCATGCGTTCCATGCGTACCTCCAACCACATTTATGATAGCAAAAATGTGGCTGAAGGTACGCTTATTGCTAGCAAAATTTGCCTAACAGGCAGTTCAGATCGCGGACTCTCCCCGCAACACTCCAGCGGAGTAGAACGCTTGGCTGACCACTCGGTAGACGCCGTAGTAGGCGTCGTCAGCTTGGCCCTTGCCGATAGCGCCTCCGGACCAGCCGGAAGTGCCTTGGAATAGGGTGATCACCAAGTTACCCTGCCCATCGGCGGCGCTTTGGATATCCAATTTCAGATGCCGTCCCTTGCTGCCAGCCAACGCACCGAACGCTATCGAGGCCGCCTTTGAGCCACGCTCAGCGCTGGCCGTCCAGGGGCCGCTCGGCCTGACGGTGAATTCCTGTTGGCTCAGTACTGCATACACGGTGTCCCGCGCCATTGCCGGATCGCCAGCGACGATGAACCGATGCCCTGCCATTTGAACTCCTCTAGTCGGCCCCATTGACCGGGGGTTTAGCTGCAAATGCGCCCTCAGCTTATGCCAGTGTCCCAGCGGAGGACTAAATTGCTTTCCATGAATATATTGCCCACCCCTCGCGTACCCGATCCGCATACCGGGCCTGCCCTGCGTTGGGGCATTTTGGCACCTGGCGGGATTGCCACCTCTTTCGTCCACGCACTGCGCACCCACACCAATCAGCGGGTGGTCGCGGCCAGTTCCCGTTCGTTGGAACGCGCCCAGCAGTTCGCAGCCGCCTTCGGCATCGACCGGGCTTACGGCTCTTATGAGCAGCTTGTCAGTGATGCTGAGGTGGATGCCGTCTATGTGGCGTCGCCGCACAGCGAGCATTGCTACCAGACCCTGCTGGCGCTCCAAGCCGGGAAACATGTTCTCGTCGAGAAGTCTTTCGCCCGCAACGCCACTGAGGCCCGCGAGATGATAGCTGCCGCAAAAGCCGCAGACCGCACGCTGATGGAGGCGATGTGGACCCGTTTCCTGCCCCGTCACGACATCGTTCGTCAGCTTTTGGAAGCTGGCACGCTTGGAGAATTGCTGGCCGTGATCGCTGACCACGGGCAGAACGCCATCCACGTCGACCGGCTCCGTGATCCCAAGCTAGCCGGTGGGTCGTTGCTCGATCTGGGCATCTACCCGATCTCGTTCGCCAATTTCGCCCTCGGCGCACCGGAAAAGATTCTCGCCACCGGCGTCGTCCTCGACAGTGGCGTGGAAGGCCAGATCAGTCTTTGTTGCGACGGCTATGCCCGCCATCCGCGTGCGCAGTCCGTGCTCAACACCTCCATGCTGGTGAAGACTCCGACCACTGCCGTCATCTGTGGCACGAAGGCCCGCATCGAGTTGGACGGCGACTTCTACACTCCGGGCACCGTTCGTCTGGTCTACCCCGATGGCACGGCATTGACCAGCCCGCCGCCCCAGATCATCGGCCACCAAGGCCTCTGCCACGAGGCGGTGCATTTCGCCCGACTCGTCGCTGAGGGCCGCCGCGAATCGCCCTGGCTGCCATTGGCCGAGTC
>JAISCH010000294.1 GCA_031265725.1 Propionibacteriaceae bacterium | reverse complement strand
CCCCGGATGCTGGGAATGGCCGACGCGAGCCGGGCTTTGACCGTTGGAAAGCAAAGTAACGATACAGTTCTGCCATGCGACCTGATATCGGAATTATTGGCGGATCGGGATTCTACGAATTCCTGTCCGAGGCGAGAACGGTGCAAGTGGAGACGCCATTCGGGAAACCCAGCGCCGCTATCTCTGTCGGAGCGGTGGGTGAACGCTTGGTGGCATTCCTTCCCCGGCATGGCAAGAACCACGAATTCGCGCCGCACAAGGTCAACTTCCGGGCAAATCTGTGGGCGCTGCGCTCGTTGGGGGTGCGGCAGGTGCTCGCTCCCTGCGCGGTCGGGGCATTGGTGCCCGAGTTGGGGCCGGGAGACCTGGTGGTGCCCGATCAGGTGATCGACCGGACCTGGGGCCGGGAGCACACCCTTTACAGCGAAGAGGGCCCGGTGGTGCATATCGGTTTCGCGGAGCCGTACTGCCCCCGGCTGCGGGCGGCCTATCTGCGGGCGGCTGCCGGGTTGCCAGTGGTTGACCAGGGCACCCTGGTGGTCATCAACGGCCCAAGGTTCTCCACCAGGGCTGAGTCGCTGTGGCATCGTTCCAGCGGAGGCACGGTCGTCGGCATGACGGGTATGCCGGAGGCCGTGGTGGCCCGTGAGCTGGCGATGTGCTACGCGACGATCTGCCTGGTCACCGACCATGACGCGGGCGTGGACGGGCAGGAGGCGGTCAGCCACGCCGAGGTGTTGGCGGCCTTCGGGAAGAATATTGGAAAGCTGAAGACGTTGATCGGCGAGGTGGTGGCGACCACCCCCGAGCCAGAGCATGACGCTTGGGCGCAGTGCTCCTGCCGCCGGGCGTTGGATGGCATCAAACTGCCGTTCGAGCTGCCCTGATGGCTGGCCCGATGCCGACGGGCGACCCCGCGCCCGCCGACGGCGCGTTGTCACGTTCCGCGCCGAGCAGACTGACCCGCATCCCCTTCGGCATCTATGTCCATGTTCCGTACTGTTCCGCGCGCTGCGGCTATTGCGACTTCAACACCTACACATCCGCCGAATTGGGCGCGCAGCCGGGTGCCAGCCAGTCGGACTACCTGTTGGCCATCCGCAAGGAACTCGACTTGGCGGTGCGGGTGCTGGGGAAGACGCCCAAAGTCTCCACGATCTACTTCGGCGGCGGCACGCCGACCCTGCTGCCCGCAGGCGAGCAGGCTGCCGTCGTTGACGCGATCAGGCAGCGTTTCCCGGTGGCCAAGAATGCCGAGATAACCACCGAGGCCAACCCGGAGTCGGTGGCTGAACTGGGGCTGGACATCCTCGCTATGGCCGGTTTCAACCGGATCTCACTGGGTATGCAGTCGGCGGTGCCAAAGGTCTTGGAAGTGTTGGAACGGCGGCATAGCCCAGGCCGGGTGGAACAGGTGGTGGGTTGGGCCAGGTCGGCTGGGTTCAAGTCGGTGAGCCTGGATTTAATCTACGGAGCGCCGGGAGAGAGCTTGGACGATTGGCGGACCTCGCTGGAGACGGCCCTGGCCCTGCGTCCAGACCACGTCAGCGCCTATTCGTTGACCCTGGAACCGGGCACCCGGCTGGCCGCGCGGGTG
Organism: Propionibacteriaceae bacterium; assembly: GCA_031265725.1. Taxonomy (GTDB): domain Bacteria; phylum Actinomycetota; class Actinomycetes; order Propionibacteriales; family Propionibacteriaceae; genus Propionicimonas. Next base: position 2,578 of record JAISCH010000294.1, on the reverse strand, counting down.
GATCGCGGGGAACTGATCGGCGTGGACGAGGATTTCCAAGCGGACTGCTACCTGCTGGCCGACTCGCTGCTGAGCGCCGCCGGGCTACCGGCCTATGAGATAAGCAATTGGGCTAAGCGCGGTCAGGAGAGCCGACACAACCTGGGCTACTGGCGTTCGTCTAATTGGTGGGGGATCGGGCCGGGCGCGCATTCGCATGTCGGCGGCACCCGCTGGTGGAATGTGCGCCATCCGCGCGATTACACCAGCCTGGTGTTCGCCGGTAAGAGTCCGGCCCAGGCCCGCGAAGTGCTCGATGACAAGCAGCGTCGCGTTGAACGAGTGATGCTCGGCCTGCGGCTGGCTGAGGGTCTGCAGAGTTCGGGGCTAACCGCTGACGAACAGCGCAGGATCGGCGAATACGAGCGGCGCGGCCTGGTCAGCCGCCTTGACGAGCGATTGTCGCTCACCCCGGCGGGGCGGCTGCTCGCTGACGCGATCATCCGTGAAGTGCTGGATTGACGCTCTTGGCGCGACCTCTTGGCGCGGCGTCTTTGGTGAGACCATAAGTCCAAGGGGTCGAATTGCGGCGATGATGGTCTGTGGACACCGAGGAGAGACGATGCGGGCAGAGCAAGTAGCCGAAATCATCCTGGATGTCACCGAGCGCGTCATCATGCCCCGGTTCGGGACATTGGCCAGCGGCGACATCGAGGAGAAGAAACCGGGCGATCTGGTCACTGTGGCCGACCGGGAGGCTGAGGCCGAGATAGCCGAGGCGTTGGCCGTGTATACCCCGGACGCCCTGGTGGTGGGGGAGGAGGGCACCTTCACCGATCAGCGCATCATGGACGCCCTGCCCGGGGTGGACCATGCCTGGGTGCTCGACCCGATCGACGGCACCCGCAATTTCGCCAAGGGGAATCCGGATTTCGCGGTGATGCTGGCCGAGGTGGTCAAGTCGGAGACGGTGCGGAGTTGGATCTACCAACCGGTCCACCACAAGCTCTACGCCGCTGAGTTGGGCGCTGGAGTCACTTGTAACGGGGAACGCCTGACCCGCAAAGTCTCCACCCGTGAGGTGCCACTGGGAGCGCTTTTCATCCCGGCACGAGGCGAGGACGAACTCGGCATCGACATCCGTCGCTCTTGGGGCTCAGCGGGCATCGACTACCCCAACCTATTGGCAGGAGAAGTCGACTTCCTTGCCTACCGCTCAATGTTCCCCTGGGACCACCTCCCCGCCGCCCTGATGATAAACGAGTTGGGCGGCAAGATCGCAAGCGAGGAAGGCATCCCCTACCGCCCCGGAGTCTTCGGCCGCCGAGTGATCTCCGCTATGACCGATTTCGTCTGGAAACGAGTCCGCGACGCCATCGCCCTACGCTAAACGATAGTTGGAAACTCAACGCTTTGATCTGCCACTTATCTCGTTGTGGTCAGTTTTGCTGTGCTTGTGGGATAAGTCGTGGAGTTGCGGAAAATTAATTGAATTCAGACTAGTTGTAGACTAGATTATTTGTATGAGTGTGACTGTAGGTGCTTTTGAGGCGAAGACCCATTTCTCGGAGTTGTTGGCGCGGGCGTCCAAAGGGGAGACAATCACTGTGGCAAAGCATGGCCGGCCAGTGGCGAAGTTGGTGCCTTACGCGGCGACGGACGTGCGCGAAGACGCCCGTCGCGCGGTGGCGGAACTTCTTGCCGCCCGGCCAAGGATGACTCTCGGTGGCCTGAAGTCGCAGGAACTTAAGGCTGAAGGACGCCGCTGATGCCATTGGTTTTAGACGCTTCCGTCACCTGCGCTTGGATATTCGATGACGAGAAGTCCGACGCATGTGACGAGTTGGCTATCCGGATGGCCGAGGAAGGCGCGTATGTGCCTATGTTGTGGCGGTTGGAAATGGCGAATGTCTTAGTCCAAGCCCACCGGCGAGGCCGGATCTCTGCCGAAGATTTGACCGATGCTGTTGGTCGTGTCAACCGATTGAACATCACTGTCTCACCGTACGAGCCAGGTCTGGAACGGCTGACAGAACTCAGTCGCAAGCATGGTTTGACGTCATATGATGCCTTGTATCTGGCCCATGCCATCTCGCTAGCCCTGCCCTTGGCAACCCTGGATGAGCCTTTGCGCCGGGCCGCCGCCGCAGAAGCAGTCCCTTTCTTGCCCTGATTACTTGCTCAGAGAGCCGTCCAATTTGCAAGGTCACTTGGGCGAATTGGCAGAGAGTTCGGGATGCTCATCGTGCCTAGTATCTGCCCAGTCGGTGTTGAAGCTCGCTCTAAGTGGTGTTTTTGAACCACTTAGAGCGAGCTTCAGAGTAATGGTTGAGCGTGAATGGTTCTGAAACTAGTGTTTTAGCTCGCTCTAAGTGGTTAATTATGATCAGTTAAAGCGTTGCTGAATGAGTGTGAATGGGTTCCTCCAAGCGTCCGGTGTAGTCATAGTCATGTGCCGGTGATGATTGAGGTATGGATGATTCTTGGTGGGCTGAAGTCGCGGGAGTTGAAGGCTGAGGGGCGTCGGTCTTGACGATTTGGGACATGGTGGATCATGCCTGACTGCGCGGGGGCGGGACTGTGGATAGGATGGGGACAT
>JAISCH010000242.1 GCA_031265725.1 Propionibacteriaceae bacterium | reverse complement strand
CGGTGGCAACTCAGGTATCGGACGGGCCACCGCCGCCCTGTTCGCCCAAGAAGGCGCGACAGTGGTGATCGCCGCCCGGCGTGAGGCGGAGAACCAGGCCACTGTGGCCGAGATCGCCGCCGAGGGCGGCCAGATCACCGCCGTCACAGCGGACGTGACCAAGCCGGAAGACTGCCGCCAGTTGATCCAGGCTGTCATCGCCCAGCACGGCCGGATCGACATTCTGGTCAACAACGCCGGTATCGCCGACAAACATATGCGGGTGAGCCGTTGCACCGAGGATTGGTACGACACCGTGGTCAGGACCGACCAGTACTCGGTCTACTACCTGTCGAAGTACGCCCTGGAGCAGATGGAGCAGGCCGGTCGTGGCTCAATTGTCAACATCTCGTCAATCGGCGCTGGGGGAGTGGCGGGCGTGTCCTACAGCGCCGCCAAGGCCGCAGTCAACGCCATGACCAAGAACATCGCCCTGCAGTACGCCGAGACCGCGATCAGGGTCAACGCCGTGGCACCCGGGCCGACTCCCACCCCGTTGAATGCCCCCGAGCAGGTGGCCACTTTCGATCAGGAGTTCGCCGCCATGACCGCCCGCCACATCGACGTGACTTTGCCGACGGCCGATGTTTGGGACCAAGCCGAGGCGATCCTGTTCCTCGCCTCCGATGCCGCCAAGGCCATCACTGGCCAGATTCTCTACGTCGACCACGGCACCAGCCTCTACGGTTGAGCGGCCCGCTCTCCCACAGTGATGGGGTGGGTCGCTCACGTGATTATGGAGGTTCTTCTAGCTCACTTAGGTAGGTCGGTGGTATTCAGGCCATCGACCGCAGGTCCTCGGCCACTGCCAGGTCGGCCTCGGTCGCGTCCAGCACTTCTTTGAGGGTGAAGTCGGGATTTATTTCCTGCAGGACGAGGCCGTCAGGGGTGACTTCGATGACGCCCATTTCGGTCACGATCAGGTCCACGCAGTTGACCGCCGTCAGCGGCAGGGTGCAGCGGCGGAGAATCTTCGGCACGCCTTTCTGGGTGTGCTCCATGGCCACGATGACTCTCTTGGCACCCACCACCAGATCCATGGCACCGCCCATGCCGGGCACCGCTTTGCCGGGGATGATCCAGTTGGCCAGGTTGCCCTCCTGGTCCACTTGCAACGCGCCCAGCACGGTCACGTCTACGTGGCCACCCCGGATCAGGGCGAAGCTGGTGGCTGAGTCCAGGAAGGACGCGCCCTTGTGGATGCCAGTCGGTCGGCCACCGGCGTTCACCAGGAACGCTTGGTCGATCAGTTGGCCGTTGTGGCCCGCCGAGGTCGCCCCGACGATCCCGTTCTCGGACTGGAGCCAGACATCGACCCCGGTCGGCAGGTAGTCGGGCACTTGGGTGGGCAAACCAATCCCCAGGTTCACGAAGTCGCCGTCGCTCAATTCTTTGGCGACCCGGGCGGCGACGTACGCCTTGAGCTGGTCGCGGTCCATCGTTCTCGCACTCATGTCAGGTCTCCCAGCTTGGATTCGTAGTCGTCTTCGGAAAGTTCTGATTGCACTATGTAGTCGACTAGGACGCCCGGAGTCACCACGTCCTCCGGATAGGGATCGCCCAGTTCCCGCAGATGGTCGGCCTCGACTATCACGGTGTCCGCCGCCAGTGCCATCAATGGGCTGAAGCTGCGAGTGGTGCCCTTGTACCAGATATTGCCGAGCACATCGACCCGGTTTCCGGCGATCAACGCGAACTCGGCCCGGATCGGTTTCTCCAGCAGATAGCTCTTGCCGTCCACCTCGACGGTGGGCTTGCCCTCAGCCATCAGGGTGCCCAGCCCGGTTGGGGTCAACACTCCGCCCAGCCCGGCCCCACCGGCCCGGATGCATTCGGCGAAAGTGCCCTGCGGCACCAATTCGACTTCCAGTTCGCCAGCATTCAACTGCCGGGCCACTTCGGGATTCAGGCCCACATGGGTGGCGACCAGCTTCTTGACCTTCTTCTGTTCGATCAACTGGCCCACCCCGTAACCCGGTGAGGCCGCGTCGTTGCAGATTAGGGTCAGGTCTTTGACGGCGGAGGCGGCCAAGGCGGCGATCAACGAGTGCGGATTTCCGCAGCCCATGAATCCGCCCACCATGACCCGCGCCCCATCGGGAATCATCGCCACGACTGTGTCAACAGCGGTGGTCTTGGTCTTGCCCGTTGTTCTTTCCGCGCCCACGCTGGCGACATCGTTGCGGGCTGGATCAGCCATGACTCACTCCTTGGTTTGGATTGGGCGCGCTCAATGCGCAGCACAGGATGAGGGAATTTAGCTTCTCGCGGGCACTTGCCGCCCGGGAGACCAACGCGATGGGCACTCGTGCGCCGATCACGCAACCAGCCAACGAGTTGGCCGGGTCGGTGTTCCAGATCTTTGACATGACATTGCCGGTCACCAACTGTGGCACTAACAGCATGTCCACCGCACCGGCACCCGGTTCGGGGTACTGCTTGATCCGGACGGATTCCGGGCTGGTGGCCAGGTCGTAGCTGATCGGCCCCAGCACTTTGGCCGGGCCGAAGAAACCCTCGCGGCCAAGCGCGGCCAGGCTGGCGGCGTCAACTGTCTCGGGCATCTTGTCGCTGACCGTCTCAACCGCGCAGAGGGCGGCGATGACGGGTGCCGGGTTGCCCAAATGGGCCAAGGCGGCCACGCAGGCTTGGATGATCTTGATCTTGGCAGCCAGGTCCGGATATGGAATGACGACGGCATCGGACATAGCCAGCAGCTTCGGGTAGCCGGCAATAGCCATCAGGCCGAAGTGGGTGATGAAGCCTTGGTCGTTGAGGCCGGTCTGCTTGTTCAGCACCGGCTTCAGCAGGTCACGGGTTTGCATCCCGCCCTTCAGGATGAAATCGGCCTCTTGGGCACGGATCAGTTCGACTGCCGCCTCGGCGGGGTTCGAGTCGTTGTCGGTATCGACCAGGCGGTGCGGCCGTTCGTTCAAGCCCAGGCGTTCCAACGCCTGCTGGACTGCTGCGGCAGGCCCGAGCAGCACTGGTTCGACATAGCCTGCGGACTGGGCGGCGAAAACCGCTTCGAGAGCATGCTCGTCGGTGGCCCCAGGGACCGCGCAGCGCCGTACCCCGCCTGCCCGGGCCAGTGCGGAAACATCGTTGAAGGAATTCAGCATGGCCGTGGCCTAGAGCACCCGGTTGGTCAGGCCGAAGATTTCCCGGGCCTCATCCGGAGTGGCGACTTCCTTGCCGAACTCGTGGATGACCCGGACGGCACGTTCGGTCAGGGAGAGGTTGCTGGCCAGCACGCCCTTGGAATAGAAGACGTTGTCCTCCAGGCCCACCCGGACGTGCCCGCCCAGGGCCAGCGTCGCGTACATGATCGGCAGATGTGCGCGGCCGATTCCGAAGGCGGACCAGGTGGAGCCGGGTTGGATGCGATGCTTCAGGAACATCAGCGTCTCGACCGTTGGGTCCAAGCCGCCCGGCACGCCCAGCACGAACTGGTAGTGGAGCGGGGCCAGCAGCACGCCCTTCTTGGCGTAGTACTCGGTGATGCCGATATGCCCCAGGTCGAAAATCTCCAACTCGGGTTTGATGCCCAAGTCGCGTTCGACCACGCCCAGTTCCTCCAGGAAGGACGGCGAGTTGATGAAGACGCCATCGGGCATCCAGTTGAACGACCCGGCGTCGTAGGAGCCGATCTCCGGCTTGATCAACGGCAGATGGGCATAGCGTTCCGCTTCGGTAGCCCGGGAGTCGCCAGCGGTGGTCAGATTGATCACCACATCGCAGTCTTGGTGCTGTTTGATCAACTCGATGGTCTTGACGAACCGCGCAGAGTCCATGGTGCCCAGGCCCTCGTCGTCACGCATGTGGAGATGCACCACGGATGCGCCCGCCTGCCAGCAGCGGTACACGTCGTCGGCGATCTCCTGCGGGGTCATCGGGATGTGCTCATTGAGTGATTTGGGGGTGATCGCGCCGGTGAGCGCCACGGTCAGCACGACCTTGTTCTCCAGTGACATGCCAGGCTCCTTAGCTTGGATTGGTTGGGTTGTTATCAGGCCAGGAAACTTGGTCGGTCCAAGATGTCCTGGAGGCTGGTGTAGCCGATGGGCAGCGCCGTGTACGGCTTGACTTGTTCAATGCCGCTGAGCACCCGCAGGCCGCCTTCGGCCAGGGCCTCGGCCTCGAACTCGCCGGGGATGACGCTGACCGGGGCGATGAACTCGACACTCTCGCGGATCCAACCGGTGAGGAGGGATGAGTGGGCCAATCCTCCGGTCAGGATGATTTGGTCCACTCGTCCGGCCCGGACGGTCGCCAATGCGCCGACCGACTTGGCGACGCCCAAAGCCATCGCCCGGTAGACCAGTTCCGCTCGCGGGTCGCCCTGTTCGATGAGGGTTTCCACCTCGCGGGCGTCCTGAGTGCCGAAGTGGGCGGCCAGTCCGGAGCGGGAGGCCAAGTAGACTCGCAGCTCGTGGTGCGACTTGCCGGATTCAAAGCAGAAGTCGGTCAGGTAACGGGTGGGCAGGGCACCGGCCCGCTGCGGCGACAGTGCTCCCTCGTCGTCGTAGACCCAATCCGCCACCCGGCCATGGTCGTGAAATGCCAAGGTGATGCCGCCACCCATGTGTACGGTGATGATATTGAGGTCCGCATAACGCCGTCCGACCGATTCGGCGAATTGGATGGCCACTTTGCGCGGGTTCAGCAGATGGAAGACCGGCAGGTTGACGATTTCCGGGACTCCGGTGACCTTGGCCACCGGATCGACGCAGTCGACGGCCGTCGGATCGTAGATGATGACCGGTACCCGTGCACCAGCCGCAGCCGCTGACTGGGCCAGTTCCACCCCGATCAGACAACTCAAGGTCGAAGCGTGCTGGGCGGAAGGCGCGTATCTCAAGGTTGCGATCATCAACTCGTTGACCTCCCAAGCGCCGCCTTCGGGCACATGTGGAATAGCCCCGGCCCGGGCGACGATCATGTCGAGTCCAGCCGGGTCGATGTGCTCGGCAGCCAGGAAGTCGGTCACCTGTGTCCGGCGGTAGTCGAGTTGGTCGAGGACCTTGGGCATATCCGCGAGAACGGCTAGGGGCACATCCAGTGTGGTCTTGGCCAGCATTTCGGTGTCCGCGAAGAATGCCACCTTGGTCGAGGTGGAGCCGCAATTGATGGTCAACAGGTGTCGCATCAGCGAGCCTTTCCATATGGGCAGAAACCGCATCGCCTGATCCGGATTGCGAGTGGGTGTTTGTGGGGGCAATGCGAGGGGAGTAGCGTGAACGGCGAACGAGTGCCCCG
>JAISCH010000134.1 GCA_031265725.1 Propionibacteriaceae bacterium | reverse complement strand
CGCGAGAGCAGCCGAGTGGGCCGCCCGCTATCCGGCGGGGGCCAGCTACCATCCCGGACAGGTGCTCTGAGCGCCGCCGTCCTACTGAGACGTGACTCTCGCCCGTGAGACGCGGCTCTTGCCCAGTTGGCACGGGCCAACTTGACCAAACACAGGCCAGCTTGGCCAAAAGTCCAGGACCGGCCGGGGAGGGCCGACCCTGGACTGGGTGTTGGAAGAACGACGAAACGTCAGATGGCCCCGCCGTGGGCTTTGGCGCGCTTCAGGTGGACGACGTAGGCGATGGCTAGGGCGACGAACCAGATCGGGGTCAGGGCCATAGCTATCAGGGTCGCCTCATCTAGGGCGAGGATGACGAGCAGCGCGGCGAAGAAAACGATCACCGCCCAGCTCATGGGGATGCCGAACGGCATCTTGTAGGTCGACCTCTCGTGCAACTGGGGCGAACGCTTCCGGTAGACCAGGTAGGAAACGATGATGAGCGTCCAAACGAAGACGAAGAGCACCGAGGCCACTGTGGTCGCGTAAGTGAAGGCCTCGATGATCGAGTCCGTGGCGTAGAGGAAGCCGATTCCAGGGATCACACAGGCACAGGAGAAGATCAACGCGTTCGCGGGCACCTTCGAGGCGGACAGCCTCCCCAGCGCCTTGGGAGCTTTGCTGCTCTCCGCCAGCCCAAAGAGCATCCGCGAGTTCGAGTAGATGCCGCTGTTGGCCGAAGAGGCCGCCGAAGTCAGCACCACGAAATTGATCACCGAGGCGGCGATAGCCAATCCGGTGAGGGAGAACATATTCACGAACGGGCTGATAGCTGGATCGACATCCTTCCAGGGCGTGACGCACAGGATGGCGGCCAGCGCGCAGATGTAGAACAGGCAGACCCGGATCGGGATGGCATTGACTGCTTTCGGCAGCGTCTTTTGCGGATCCTTCGTCTCAGCAGCAGCCGTGCCGACTAATTCGATGCCGAGGAAGGCGTAGAAGGCGATCTGGAATCCGGCGAGGAAGCCGGTTATGCCGTTGGGGAAGAGCCCGCCTCCGTCCAGATTCAAGATGTTCAAGAACGAGGCCTGCGCCCCCTCGGGATAGTTGGCCGAGGCAGGCGAGACGAAGCCGTTGACCACCATGAGCACCGCCGTGCCGATGAGGGCGACGATAGCCACGATCTTGATCAGCGCGAACCAGAATTCGATCTCGCCGAAGAGCTTCACCGCGACCAGGTTCAATCCGAGCAGGAACAGCACCATCAGCACGGCTGGGATGAATTTGGGGCATTCCGGCCACCACCACGTCACATAGCTGGTCACTGCCACCAGATCGGCCATTCCGATCACCACCCAGCAGAACCAGTACGTCCAACCGGCGAAGAATCCGGCCCAGGGGCCAAGCATGTCCTCAACGATGTCGCGGAAAGATTTGTAGCCCAGATTCGACAGCAACATCTCTCCCATGGCACGCATGAGGAAGTAGAGGAAGCCGCCGATGATGGCGTAAATGAAGAAGATGGAAGGTCCGGAAAGGCTCAACGTCTTCCCCGAACCCATGAAGAGGCCAGTGCCGATAGCACCGCCAATGGCGATCATTTGCAGGTGGCGGTTGCCCAGCCCGCGTTCGAGCTTGTTGGCATCGCTTGCGATGTTGAATAATGAGTCAGTCTGTTCTACTGACGACTCGGATAATTCTCTGGAAGTTAAAGACACGAAAACTCCTTTGTCTCGGTGGGTATAGCAGGCTGGCTCGCGCCGGGCAGTGAAAGCCGTTGCCGCCCGGCGCGAAAGCCATTTTCGGCAGCTAGCCGTTCAGCGCCGAGTCGATAGTGATCGAGTCATAGCCCCAAGCCTCTGCGACTGGAGCGCTGGTCAACTTGCCCTGATAGGTGGAGAGGCCACGAGCCAGCACCTTGTTCTTGAGCAGAGCGCCCCGCCAGCCGTTGTCAGCGATCTGGGTGATGTAGCCCAGGGTGGCATTCGTCAGCGCGTAGGTAGAAGTGACCGGGACCGCGCCAGGCATATTTGCCACCGCGTAGATCAACGAGTTGTGCACCGGGAAGACCGGATCGCTGTGCGTGGTGGGATGGGTGTCCTCGAAGCATCCGCCCTGGTCGACGGCGATGTCCACGAACACTGAGCCGGGCTTGGCCTTGGCGATCATCGCATTGGTGACCAGCTTGGGCGCACGGGCACCAGGGATGAGCACCGAGCCGATGATGAGGTCGGCGTCAACGATGGCGCGCTCGATGGAGTACGCGGTGGAGAACAACGTCTTGGCCTGACCGTGGAATTCGGTGTCGAGCTGGGCCAGCAACGCCAGGTTGACGTCCATGATGGTGACGTCGGCCCGCATGCCCCAGGCCACTCGGGCCGCGTTCTGGCCAGCAGTGCCAGCGCCGATAACGACGACCTTGGCCGGTGCCACAGTAGGCACGCCGCTGATCAGCGTGCCGTTGCCGCCGAGATGTTTCAGCAACGAGTGCGCGCCGACTAGGGTCGAGAGTCGTCCGGCGACCTCGCTCATCGGGGCCAGCAGCGGCAATTGGCCGTTGTCGGTCTGCACCGTCTCGTAGGCGATGGCAGTGGTGCCGGAATTCGTCAGAGCGTCGGTCTGAGCTTTGTCCGCTGCCAGGTGCAGGTAGGTGAAGACGATCTGATCCGCGCGCAGATACGGGTACTCAGCAGCTATCGGCTCCTTGACTTTGACGAGGAGTTCCGCCTCGCCCCATACGTCTGCGGCGGATTTGAGCAGGGTCGCGCCAGCATCGGCGTAATCCTCGTCGGTGATACCTGAGCCGACACCGGCCCCGGCCTCGACCAGCACATTGTGGCCCCGCTGGGCCAGGTGGTGTACGCCAGAAGGGGTGATGGCCACCCGGTTCTCCTGGCTCTTGATTTCTTTCGGGATACCGACCTTCATTGAAGTTCCTTCGCTATGAGGTTAAAACCTTGTCCTGGAAGTTGCGATCTGCTGTGAGCGCAACCTTTGGTTGTTTCCCAATCTGGCTCATCCGCAGCAGCACGGGGTCAGCCGGGGTCAAACTCCGCAGATTCTTCAGCGCGACCGCTGGATGGCTGGCATAATCAGGCATAGGTGGAAGTGCTTGAATCGAGGATTCTTCAGCGACAAGGCTCGGGCAGCAGATTTTTTGTCAGCACCGGGAGCTGTGACTAATCTGAAGCAAGACACTGGAGTGGAAGTGCTGGTGTGACAATGGCAAAACAGTCTTTGGATGTGGTGGACAGACAGATAGTGGAATTGCTGGTCCGCAACGCCCGTATCTCCAACCATGCGATTGCCGAGGCGGTCTCCATAGCCGAATCGACCAGCTACACCCGCGTCCGGGCGCTGGTCAATACCGGGGTCATCAAGGGGTTCCACGCCGATGTGGATTTCTCCACCATCGGGCAGCCGCTCCGGGCGATGATCCTGGTCCAAGTCCATTCCAACAACCGTTCCCAACTGCTTGCGGAAGCCCACCGGATAGCCGAGATCCCTGGAGTCCTGGAAGTGCAATTCCTGGCTGGCAGCTTCGATTTGATGATCCAGGCCGCGTTCGCCGACTCGGCGACGCTGCGGGATTTCGTGGTGGAAGAGTTGAGTTCGAGCACGGCGATAGCATCCACCAACACCAGTGTGGTGATGGACACATTCACTGGCAGCATCCCGATTGTGCCCGCCGGGGACTGACGACCCGGTAAAACAAGTCATCAGTGCGCTCCGTCCCGATCACCAGAGCCAGGACTGACTCTCGCGCCCGCTTGTCTGCGCGAATCAGCCGATGACCACGCCGTTCACCCCCAGCGCCTCCAGCCGGTCGCGCCAGGAAGCTTTATCCTCCGCAGTGGCGGCGCGGCCCCGGTAGCCTTCGCCAGGACGCCCCAGCCGGGCGTGCTTGTCCTCGCCGAAGCTGTGGTAGCCAAGAATCTCGGCACGACGGATGCCCGGGTGACGGCGCAAAAGCTCTGCGATGCCCCGGAAGTGGTCCTCCGAGTCGTTGAGGCCGGGGACGACCGGGAGCCGCAGGACGATCTCGGCCCCTTGGGCGCAGAGGCGGTCCAGGTTTTGCAGGATGAGGGAGTTGTCCTGGCCGGTCAGCTCCTGGTGGCGGACGGGGTCAGTCGCCTTGTAGTCGAAGAGATAGCAGTCGACCACGCCGTTCAGCAGTTGGAACGCCGCAGGCGGCACCCAGCCCGAGGTCTCCACCACCAGGTGAACTCTCCGGGGAGCCAATTCCGCGAACCGCCTGATGAAGGCCGCGTGCAGCAGCGGCTCGCCGCCGGAGAAGGTGACGCCTCCGGTTCGGCTGTCGGCGCAGTCGCCGGTCGGGCTGTCAGCGTCGCCCCCAGTCCAGCCCGTAGCATCACTGTCGTTGCCACTGCCGGGAACCGCGCCGACCCCAGCACCCAGGGCCAGGCCGAAGTAGTGCAGGTCCGGAGCTAACCGCTCCCACAGGCCTGCGGCCGTGTAGTCCGCGCCGACCAAGGCCAGCGCGTCGTAGCCGCACACAGCCACGCACTCCCCCGCTCCGGAACAGCGGGCGAAGTCCAGCGCATGACGGCCCTGGGGCATGGCGTGCGCGCCGTTCGGGCACGCCTCGACACAAGCTCCGCAGTCAGAGCAGAGGCGCTGGTTGACCATGAGTTGTGGACGCCGGGACAGCGACTCCGGGTTATGGCACCAGACGCAGCGCAGCGGGCAGCCCTTCAGGAAGACCGTGGTGCGGATGCCCGGCCCATCGTGGAGGGAGAAGCTCTGGATGTCGAATACCGTGGCCACTGGCTCATCGGCGGCGGGAGGCATCCAGACAGCAGCGGCTGGAGCAAGAACGGAACCCTCAGTACGAGACACGGTCCAGAATCTCCTGCTGGATATCCTTGCGGAGCGTGACGAATCGAGCGGAGAAGCCGCCGATCCGTACCATCAAATCCTGGTAATCCTGTGGCCGGAGCATGGCATTCCGCAACTCGTCACGCCCCACCACAGTGACCATGGCCTGAGCGCCGTCGCGGTCGAAGTAATCGCGCAGCAGGGTTTGCCCACCGGCGAGCCAGGTCTCCCGGGTGAACCGCATGTTCTGGACCATGCCGTCGTTATTGTCATGGCGGGGTTTGCGGATGGAGTTGAGCATGGCCGTCACGCCGCGCCGATCCGTGCCCGAGGCGGGATTGTTGGCATTGGCCAAGGGCGTGCCAGCCTTTCGCCCATCCGGCGTGGCACCGATCCAACGGCCGAGGTCGGTGTTGAGCGAGTTGTTGATGGTCACCCCGAGGTAGCCGTCCAGGCCTGCCGGAGCCGCCTGATCGGCTATCACCGCGCTGATCCAGTCATGGAAGTCGCACATCAGCTCGTCTACGGCAGCGAGGTCGTTGCCGTACTTCGGCGCATCCAGCAACAGCTTGCGCAGGCGCTCATGGCCGACGAAGTTGTCGTCGAGCGCTTGGACCAGTTCCGCTGCGCAGACGCGTCCGTCATCGAAGACCAACTGCTTGATCGCGGCCAGTGCGTTCGCCACATTGACGTTGCCGTACAACTCGACGCTGCCGTGGAGGTACGCGCAGCCACCGGCCAGGATGCCGCAGCCACGGTCCAGGCACCCGTCGTAGAGCGTCGAGATCAGCAGATAGGGGTGCCGCGCGCCAAAGTAGTCGTAGAGGTAGCGCTCGTAGCGGGCCAAGGCCTCGATCAGCCTAGTCAGGTGTCGCCGGTACTCGCCGATGAATTCGGCAAAGCTGGCGCATTCCACCAGCGGCTTGGTCTGGATGGTGATCGCCTCCAGCGCCATCGGGTCGCGGCCGCCCCGGATCGCCAGCTCCAACGCCTTGAGCGTGTTTACAAACCCGTTGGGCGACCCGAACGAGTGGTGGTCCAGCTCTATCTCTCCGCAGCCCAGCGGCATATATTGCTCCGCGAGCGTCCGATCCACGCCGAAGGCCGTCGCCACGTCGTCCACCAGGCGGTCGTCGTTGTAGAGCAGCGGGTAGGACCGCCCCTCCCCGATGCAGCGCATCGCGGCGTCCCAGACCTGTGCCGGGGTGTCCCGGTTGAACCGCAGCGTGAACTGCGGCAGCACCTCCTTCACCGTGCGACAGGCCTCAATCGCAACCAGGCAGAACCGATCCGCTGCGGCCTGGTTGCGCCTCCCGTAGCCGCCCACCACCACACGGCCGTCCGTCTCGCCGTCCAACGCGTCGATCATCCGGAAATAGCTCTGCACCAGGCGCAACGCCTGGGCTTGGGTCAGCCGCCCGGAGTCCACGTCCGCCACGTAAAGATCGCCCAGGTACACGTCCATCCGCCCGAACTCCATCAGCGGGCAGAGCATTCCATAGATCCAGCACAGTTGGATCGCCTCCAGCAGTGACGCCGGGGCGCGCCGGGTGATCGCCTCCAGCGCACTGGCCAACGCCAGCAACTCGGCTCGGCGCGCACTGTCCGCAGTGGCCTCCGCGAGGCGCGTCGCCTGGTCGCGGTAGTGCAGGCAGCACTCTCCCACCAAGGCGATGGCTTCCACACAACACCTGTGGAACGTCCCGTCAGCCTGGTCGCAGGCTGGGTGTGACTCGGCATCGGCCAAGCTGTCATCAGTAACGTTAGCGAGCCGCGCCTCCACTTCTGCCCGCAAGCCGGGGAGCCCCAACTGGACCAGCTTGTCAAAGTCGATGAACGCCCCGGCCATCCGGATGATGGGCGAGGCCGCCAGCGGCCCCTCAGCCCAACGCTCATGCGGCAACACTCGCCGCAGCGAGTCCGGGGCATCGCGCAACGCTCCGTTGTAGCTGGAGTTGGCCTTCCAGTAGGTCAGCAGGTCCAAGACATCCTCGCGGAACTTGGCCGACCCCTCCGCCTCCTCCAGCAGCTTGACCAGGGCGGCCTCGTCGTAATAGAACCCGGAACCGACCGTCTGGTCCTGGATGCCCCAGCCCACCTTGCCGAACTGCACCCTTCCAGCGATCAGGTCGCCGTCCTCAATCGGCATGAGGATGGCCGGGTACTGGGCGCGCATGCAGGCCAGTTCCAGTTCCGCTGGATGGGCGCACTCTTTGACTGCTCGCCGATGCGCCGCTGTGAACGCCAATTCGAAGTCCAGCCCAACGCGCGGCTCACGGACTTTGAAGTTCTTCATGGTGGCGTCGACACCTCGATCCTCGCGTCTGTGCCCGTCAATCGGGACGCTCTCCAGCAGCCCTGATTGCGAGAACTCACCGAAACGTTTCGGCTCAGACTAGATTAACCCGGCCAACTGGTCCAGGTCAACCCACTTGCCAGGAGAAGTCACTGCCGGGAGAAGTCGCCGCCAGCGGAACCCGAGCCAGCGACGGCCTGCGTCAACCCAACCGTCAAGAGAAGTCACTGCCCAAGCGGAACCTCCGCCTGCCGGGCCTGCGGTCTGACCGACAGGGCCGATCCCAGCGCCTCCGACTGTGTCCGCAAGTGGCCACACTGCGCTTAATCGGTTCGACACCGATAGGCTTGCTCGCAGCCGTGGCCACAGTGCGGCGCGGCCCGGATTCTCAGCTCGGTTGAACCTACAGGAGGGCATGGTGTCGCAACGAACCACAATCGTAGATGTCGCCAGTGCGGCGGGCGTGGCGATCAGCTCAGCATCCGCAGCGCTCAACGGGCAGCCCGGCGTCTCGAATGCCACCCGGGAACGAATCCACCGCATCGCGGAGGAGTTGGAGTACGTGCCGTCGCAGCGCGGCCGGTCGTTGGCGTCCAAGAGGGCCTTCACCATCGGCTTCGTGGTCCAACGCGCGCCCGAGGTGATGTCGGCGGACCCGTTCTTCGGCGCGTTCATCGCCGGAGTCCAGAAGGCGATCACCGACTCCGGCTACGTCATGGTTTTCCAGATCAGTCCGTCCTGGGAACTCTCGGAGCGACTGTATAGGCGCTTCGCGGCGGCCCGCCAGGTCGACGGCGTGCTGGTGGACCAACTCCATGTCAATGACGAACGGATCGGGCTGGTCAAAGAGCTCGGCCTCCCGGCAGTGGTGATCGCCCCGGACACCGTGGACGTGCCGCTACCGCTGACCGGGCAGAGCGCAGTCCCCGGCGTGACCGCGCTGGTTAACCATTTGGTTGACCTCGGCCACCGCGACATCGCGCACGTCGCGGGACGCTTGGACTACGTGCACTCGGCCGAGCGCCGGAACACCTGGGCTGCCGCCGTCAGTGCTAGGGGCCTCCAGCCCGGCGTCCAAATCGAGGCGGATTTCACCGTGGCGAGCGGGAAGCAGGCCGCTGAGCGGCTGATGCGCCTCGACCGGCTGCCGACCGCCGTGGTCTGCGTCAACGACCTGTGCGCCATCGGCCTGATGGCCGGATTGCAGGCCGGTGGCGTCGATGTGCCGGGAAAGATTTCTGTGACCGGCTTCGACGGCATAGACCTCTCCAGCCACGTCCATCCGTCCTTGACCACCGTAAAGGCCATGCCGGAAGCAGTAGGTGAGACGGCGGCGGCCATGCTCCTCGAATTGATCGCGGACCCCGGCCGCGCTCCGTGGACAGTGCCGATTGCGCCCGGACCGCTCGTCATCGGCGCATCGACAGCGCCTCCGCGCAGCGTCGTTACCGATTCGTGACCAAAGCTCGATTGACGAGACCCGTACCTATGGGTGTAGCGTTTACCGAAACGCTTCGGTTGATTACAAAGGAGTATCACGCATGTCAATCTCAAGCACTCATCGGAGGCATCCGGTTCGCGCCGTAGGCATCATGGCCCTCGCTACCCTGCTGGCGCTAGCGACCGGCTGCGGCGGGGACGGCGGTGGCGCGTCGCCTTCTGACAGCTCTGGCCAAGAAGGAGGCCTCAGTGGCACGCTGAATGTGCTGGTCTCGTCGGCCGACGCTTCCGACAAGGCATTCAACGAGTTGAATGACGCGTTCAACGCGGCCAACCCGGGCCTCACGTCCACCCTGACCTCGGTGCCGAATGACACCTACGACGCCTCGAAGGCAGCCCAGATGACCGCTGGCGAGGCCGACATCGTAATCATCAACTACAAAGGCTTCGGCGACACCCCCGACTACGCCGCCGACTCGAAGACTGCGGACACCATGCTGGCGGAAGAGGGCGGCTACGTCGACCTGACCGACCAGCCGTTCATGTCCCGGTTCAACCCGTCGCTGGTGGAGAGCATCAAACTGGGCGGGCGGGCCTACGCGCTGCCGACCGGGATGAGCTACGGCGGCATCTACTACAACAAGAAGATGTTCGCCGACAACAAACTTGAGGTACCGACCACTTGGGCGGAACTGGAGAATGTCATCTCCACCCTGCAGAAGGCGTCGATCACTCCGTTCGGCATGGGCGGCAAGGATATCTGGCCAGCCGGTCTGGTCATGCTGGACATGGTGTCGAGCCTGTATCCCTCCAGCGCTGACGCGCAGGCCCTGGCGGAAGGTCTCTGGACCAACACCCTCAAGCTGAACGAGGGCCGCCAGTTGCAGGTCTTGGAACGCACCCAGACGGTGTTCGACGCCACCTTGAAGAACTTCGCCGGGGTGTCCTACGACACGGTGCCCGCATCGTTCGCCAACGGTGACTTCGCCATGCTGCCGGACGGCACTTGGAACCACGGCGTGATCTATGAGGCCGTCGGGGACGCGTTCGAGGTCGGATTCTT
>JAISCH010000246.1 GCA_031265725.1 Propionibacteriaceae bacterium | reverse complement strand
ACCCAGACGCCTTCCTAGTCTTCCCACACACCGAAATCCTCATCCGAGTGCCTTAGCGGTCGCCTCAATAGCTGGCTTGACTCGCAACGGGATATTGGCGTGACCCCTCAGCTTCATTTCGCCGCATCGTTGAGGCACATCGCTTTCCGCGCTTAACGGTAATCTAGAGCTATGTCTCTTGCCTTGCGGGTTATCCCTTGTCTGGATGTTCATGATGGACGGGTGGTCAAGGGGGTGAATTTCCGCAACTTGCGTGACGCTGGCGATCCGGTGGAGTTGGCTGCCGAATACGCCCAGGCTGGGGCTGACGAATTGGTTTTCCTGGATATCTCCGCTTCGGTGGAGGGCCGGGCGACTACTTATGATGTGGTCCGGCGGACTGCGGAGACAGTGTTTATCCCGCTGTGTGTCGGCGGGGGAGTGCGCGGGGTGGACGATGTGGACCGGCTGCTGCGCACTGGGGCGGACAAAGTTGGGATCAACACTGGGGCTATCGCCCGGCCACAGGCTATCAACGAGATTGTGGAACGTTTCGGCAACCAGGTTCTAGTGCTCTCCTTGGACGCCCGCCGAGAGCCGGGACAGCCCTCTGGCTTCGGAGTCACCACTCATGGCGGACGTGAGCGGGCGGGGCTGGACGCTATCGCCTGGGTGCGGGAGGCCTGTGACCGGGGCGTCGGGGAGGTGCTGCTCAATTCAATGGACGCGGACGGCACCACCGACGGTTTCGACCTGGAGCTGATCGAAGCGGTGAAAGCGGTGGTCGACGTGCCGGTGATAGCGTCGGGAGGGGCTGGGGAGGTACACCATTTCGTCGCTGCCGCTGAGGCCGGAGCAGATGCCGTGCTGGCCGCGTCGGTGTTCCACTACCAGAAACTGACTATCGCAGCAGTCAAAGCTGGCCTGGCCGCTGCCGGGGTCACCGTGCGTTGAGCGGAAATTCGGCACCACCAGCCATCACGGGATTGTTGGTTCTTGGCGGTGTATAGGTGAGCGTGGCACAGACCGCGCCCACCAGGAAGAAACCACCCAGGCCCGTTGACAGGGCTGGCACCGCTTGCCCTTTGGACTGGTGCCCACAGAACGTTACTCAGTCTTAGCGGCGACCTATCCGTAGCTGACCACGCATTTGCTGATCTCCGCAGTGGCCGAGGGACAACTTATCAAGCCTTTCTCGAAGTAGGTCTCCACGCCGGAGGTCACGCTCGCGGCCTTGGCTTTGCTGATTTTGCCGACATCGGACGTGGGCCAGCCAAGTTTGCCACTCGGCCCGCCAGCGTCTTTATAGGCGTTGTAGATCGCGCCGGAGAGCAGACGGCTGCCGGTCGCCTTCGTCCAATAGAGATGGCCTCCGGTGAATTGCGCGTACAGGCCGGAGCCGATCACCTGTTCTGAGGCTGTCGGCACTCCGATGCTGCCATTGACATTCTTGTCGCTGGCCCAGCGCTTGTAATTCTCGGTGCTGGTGCTCAACCCGCCGACAGCGATCAGCAGTCGTTCCCGCAGCCCGAAAGTGCTCTTGAAACTGCTCCCGGAGACAGTCTTGGACGCCTTCGACCCGGTGATCTTGACTTCGGTTATCCGTCCACCCCAGGGGCCTTGCCCGTCGCGTTTGAAAGTCATCGAGGTGAAGGTCCCGATGGTGGTGTACTTCTTCTGGATCGCCGAGGCGGTGAGGGTGACCAGCCGGTACTGGTTGAGCATGTCGTCGTCGTACGGGTCCTCGTGGGCGGTCAGATAGGCGTAATCGCCTTTGGCAGAGTGGCCGCCGTTGGACGAGGAGAACATCGTGTAGGCGATGGTGTCCTTGTATTTGAGGATCACTCCAGCGGTCGCCTTGATCGCCTTGTCGGAATTCGCATGCTCTTTGGAGGTGCCGGAATAGACCTGGCAACTGGTGGTGTCACAGATGTCATAGACCTTCGACCCGTTCAAATTCTTCTTGTAACGGGCGGCGTAGGAACGCGCGGCCACCGATTGCGCTTTGACCGCCTCGATGCTCCAACTGGCCGGCATCTCAGCGGGCACGACGGAACGCAGGTAGTCCTCCATCGGCACCCGGTTGGTGCTGACAGCCTTGCCGCCGGAGAATCTGAGCAGCATCTCGCCCCGGTAGGTACGCGTCGTGCCGTCGGGCAGTTGGATTTTTACAGTCTTCGACTTTGTGTTGTGGATAAACCATTGCCGCGCCCCGTTCAGGCCGCTGCTGTACTTGACCCACTTGGATTTGGCGTTCTTGTAATAGATCACCCGTTTGCTGCCGGAACGCTGGACGCGCCACAACTTGTAATTGCTGCCACTGGGCAGCACTTTCTTTTTCCCGGCTGAGTCTTTGATCGTCAAGCCGCTGGCTGGATAGAAATGCAACTGAGCGTCGGTGTCCTTGGAGATCAGCACATCCAACTTCTCGCTGGCGGAAATCTTGGCTTGGTTCGTGCCGGGATAGTAGAAGCTGAGGATTTTCCCGAAATCCAGTCCAGCTTTCGCCGCCCCGTACGCGCCGTACTGAGACATCCCGATTCCATGCCCCCACCCCGACGTGACGATGGTGACGGTCGAGTTGACCGGCTTTACCGTGGCCTCCGCCGCAGCGGCGACTGGATTACCCAACACGCCCAGCGTGAGAGTCGTCGCTATAGCGCCCAGCCCGGCATGCATCGCAATTCGGCCTACTTTTGTCATGGCTTCCCCTCCAGACACGAGTGACTATCAACTCCTACGGAGTTTCATTCACTCAATCGGCTCACTGACAAGTATGAATGCTTGACACTCGCCTCAATCGTGACTATCTGCTCTTGCAGAGCATCATTCACTCAATCGGCTCACTGACAAGTATGAATGCTTGACACTCGCCTCAATCGTGACTTAACAATCTTCGCCGCAATGGTGTGGGCGAAGGAACTCAAATCCTTGATCTGGGGGAGAAGTCCCAAGCCAGGGTATAGAGATCGCGCCCATATTGGCGCAACCTCTTAATCTTGCGGGACGGATCGAATTATGGGTGAGTTGACAATTCCGGTCGATCAGGCAAGTCTTATCCCATGCGTAAGTTCGTTCTCGTAGTAAAAAGGCGTGTCGCCTAGGGCATCGGTCCCAAGTCGGCACGCTCCCTCGTCTGCTCTGGCAGCGGGGGTTTTTTATTGCGAGAACGAAGAATTCTAATAGTTGAAAGGAAGGAAGATGACCCCAGGCCAAACGCCGGTGATCTGTACCGGGGCTAAAGCCTTAATCGAATCGTTGGAGCGAGTCGGCGTCGAAGTAATCTTCGGAATCCCCGGTGGGACCATCTTGCCCGCCTACGATCCGCTGTACGACTCGAAGATCCGGCACATCTTGGTGCGGCACGAGCAGGGCGCTGGCCACGCCGCCGAAGGGTACGCCGTGGCGACCGGTAAGGTCGGAGTCTGCATGGCGACGTCTGGACCTGGTGCCACCAATCTGGTGACAGCGATCGGCAATGCCTATATGGACTCCGTTCCGATTGTGGCGATCACCGGACAAGTCGCCAGCACGGCGATTGGCACCGACGCCTTCCAAGAGGCTGACATCCGGGGCATCACCTTCCCGATCACCAAGCACAGTTTCCTGGTCACTCGGGCCGAAGACATCCCGGAGGCGGTCGAAGCCGCTTTCATGCTGGCTCGCAGCGGACGCCCAGGGCCGGTGCTGGTCGATATCGCCAAAGACGCGCTGGCCGCGACAGCGCCCTTCGAATGGCCGGAAGACCTGGTGTTGCCCGGCTACCGGCCGACCGTGAAGCCGCATCCACGGCAGATCAGGGAAGCCGCCAAGCTCATCAAACAGGCTGAACGGCCGGTGCTCTATGTCGGCGGTGGGGTCTGCAAGGCGAGGGCCTACGACCAATTGGCGAAGCTGGTAGAGATCACCGGGATCCCGGTCGTCACCACTTTGATGGCCAGAGGCGCTTTCCCCGACTCCCATCCGCTCAATTACGGGATGCCCGGTATGCACGGCACCGTCGCCGCAGTGGGGGCGTTGCAGCGTTCCGACCTGCTGATCGCCCTGGGCGCGCGCTTCGACGACCGGGTGACTGGGCGGCTGGACACGTTCGCTCCCGGCGCGAAAGTCATCCACGCTGATATCGACCCGGCTGAGATTTCCAAGAACCGGGTGGCGGACGTTCCCATCGTCGGAGACCTGGCGCACACCCTGACTGAGCTGAACCAGGATTTGCAGAACGGGAGTAATCCCGACATTGGCGGCTGGATTCGTTACTTGGACAATTTGCGCAAGCGCTACCAGCCTGACACCAGCCCGATTGAGGAAGGTGTGCTCAGCCCGGAGTATGTCATCAAACGGATCGGCGAATTGGCCGGTCCCGACGCCTACTTCGTCACTGGGGTCGGCCAGCATCAGATGTGGTCGGCGCATCTGCTGCCGCACGAGCGTCCGGGCCATTTCCTGACTTCCGGCGGGGCCGGGACGATGGGCTACTGTGTGCCAGCGGCGATGGGTGCGAAGGTCGGCCAGCCCACCGCACAGGTCTGGGGCATCGACGGCGACGGCTGCTTCCAGATGACCAATCAAGAACTGACCACTTGCGCGCTGAACAATATCCCGGTCAAGATCGCGGTGATGAACAATCAGAGCCTTGGCATGGTGCGGCAGTGGCAGACCCTCTTCTACGGCGAGCGCTATTCCAACACCGATCTGAAATCCCTGCAAGTGCCCGACTTCCCCAAGTTGGCCGAGGCGATGGGCGCGGTCGGCCTGCGTGCGACGAAGGAGGCTGAGGTCGACCAGGTGATCAAGCAGGCGATGGAGATCAACGACCGGCCGGTGGTGGTCGAATTCGTGGTGCACAAGGACAGCATGGTCTGGCCGATGGTCGCGGCAGGCGCGAGCAATGATGACATCAATATCGCCAGAGACCTGGCTCCCGATTGGGAAGGAGAAGAGCTGTGAAGACCCATACCCTGAGTGTTCTGGTGCAGAACCAGCCGGGCGTCCTCGCGCGGATCGCCGGACTGTTCGCCCGGCGCGGCTACAACATTGAGTCGTTGGCGGTCGGCATCACCGAAGACCCGGAGCTATCCCGGATCACCATTCTGGTGAATGTCGAGACTGAGTTGATCCTCGAACAGATCGTCAAACAATTAAACAAGCTGATCGAGGTGCTGAAGATTGTCGAATTGGAGGAGGCCGCCGCCGTCCAGCGCGAATTGGTGCTGATCAAGGTGAAATCTGGCCCCACCACGCGCGGGCAGATCATCGAGATCGTCAATCTGTTCCGGGGCAAGACGGTGGATGTCCACAACGACTCGATGACCATTGAGGCGACCGGCTCCCCGGACAAACTCGCCGCCTTGTTGCAACTGCTGCGTCCCTATGGGGTGCGTGAATTGGTGCAATCCGGCATGGTCGCTCTTGGTCGTGGCTCCAAGTCGTTGGCGGATCGTGCCAAGATTAATCGTCCAAAGGTTTTGAACTAGGTTTCTGATCGGCATAGCCCGCACGGTTACCCCGAGATTTAAGTGTGGAAGGAAGAAAATTAGATGGCAGAGATGTTTTATAACGACGATGCCGACCTTTCGGTGATTCAAGGTCGGCATGTCGCGGTGATCGGATACGGCTCCCAGGGCCATGCGCACGCGTTGTCGCTGCGTGACTCTGGAGTGGATGTCCGAGTCGGTCTGCGCGAGGGCTCAAAGAGCTGGGCGAAGGCCGAGGCGCAGGGCTTGCGCGTGGTGACTCCGGGTCAGGCGGCTGCAGAGGCCGATCTGATCATGATGCTGGCTCCCGACCAGGTGCAGCGTCATATCTACAAAGAGTCCGTCGAGCCGCATCTGCTTCCCGGAGACGCGCTCTTCTCGCCCACG